>JADGOA010000392.1 GCA_017883215.1 Thermoanaerobaculia bacterium
CGCCGCCTGCATGAACGAGACGGCCATCGAGGCAGCCGGCACCACGCCCATCCAGCCGGAACTGGCGAAGATCGACGCCATCAACGGCAAGCCCACGCTCATGGCCGAGCTCACGCGCCTCCACACGCTTGGCTACGCGCCGCTGTTCCGCGTCGGAGGAACGAACGACTACAAGAACTCCACCATGATCATCGCCGCTCTCGGCGCCGGCTCGCTGGGGCTGCCCGATCGCGACTACTACCTCCGCGACGACGCGCGCTTCTCCACCATCCGCACCCAGTACGTCGACCACGTGACGAAGATGCTCGCCCTGGCCGGCGAAGACCCCGCAGCGGCGCGCGCCGACGCGCAGCGGATCCTCGACCTCGAGACCAAGCTCGCCAAGGCCACCCTCCCGCGAGTGGAGATGCGCAATCCCGACAACACCTACCACATCACCTCCACCGCCGAGCTCGCCGCCATGGCCCCGGCCATCGACTGGACGAGTTACTTCCAGTCCGTCGGCATCAATCAGCCGACGCTCAACGTGACGCAGCCGGCATACGTCAAGGCGATGAACCAGCTCCTCAACGACGTCTCCCTCGAGGACTGGAAGGCGTATCTCCGCTGGAACGTCGTCGACGCCGCCGCGCCGGCGCTGACCAAAGCGTTCCAGGAGGAGGACTTCAACTTCGGCGGCCGCATCCTCTCCGGCCAGAAAGAGCAGCAGGAGCGCTGGAAGCGCTGCGTCCGCGCCGCCGACTCGTCACTCGGGCAACTGTTAGGTCAGGAGTACGTCCGCCGCAACTTCACTCCGGAAGCGAAGGCGAAGATGAACGCGCTGATCGACAACCTGGTGGGCGCGCTTCGCGAAGACATCCCCACGCTCACCTGGATGGGTCCGGAGACCAAGCAGGCCGCGCTGGGCAAGCTGGCCGCCTTCCGCCGCCGCATCGGATACCCCGACAAGTGGATCGACTACAGCTCCGTGTCGATGGATCGCAACTCGTACTACAACGACGTGCGCGCGGCGCGGCAGTTCTCGTACAAGCGCAACATCAACCGCATCGGCAAGCCCGATGATCCGGACGAGTGGGGCTTCTTCACGCCGCCCACCGTCAACGCCAGCTACAACCCCAGCCAGAACAACATCACTTTCCCGGCCGGCATCCTGCAGCCGCCGTTCTACGATCCGAACGCCGATGACGCTTACAACTACGGCGGCATCGGCACGGTCATCGGCCACGAGATGACGCACGGCTTCGACGACCAGGGGGCGAAGTTCGACGCCCAGGGCAATCTGCGCAACTGGTGGACGCCCCAGGATCTGAAGAACTTCAGCGACCGAACGAACTGCATCGTCAACGAGTACGGCGAGTTCAACGTCGCGCCGGGAATCAACATCAACGGCAAGCTCGTCACCGGCGAAGCCGTCGCAGACCTCGGCGGCGCCACGCTGGCGTATCGCGCGTACGAGAAATCGCAGCAGGGGAAGGCGCATCAGACCATCGACGGCTTCACCCCCGAGCAGCGCTTCTTCTTCGGTTTCGCACAGGTGTGGGGCGAGAACATGGCCCCCGAGGAGCAGACCCGCCGCGCTCTGACCGACCCGCACGCGCAGGGCCCGTTCCGCGTCAACGGCACCGTCCAGAACATGCCCGGCTTGCAGAAAGCGTTCCATTGCAACGAGGGCCAGCCCATGGTCCGCGAAGCAGCGAAGCGCTGCGCGATCTGGTAGGAGTGCGGACGTCCTCGTCCGCTGCCGCCGGGGTCCCGCGCCCGGCGGCTTCTGATGTGGCACAGACACTCCGGTCTGTGCTGGTGAGAGCAATCGCCGGGCGCGGGACGCCCGGCGAGGGCGGACGAGGACGTCCGCACTCCGATCCGCGATAATGCGCGGCGCCATGACCTCGCCTTACCCCCTCGAACCCGATGCCACCGAGATGCGCCGCCTCGTCGACGAGGCGATGACGCGCATCGTCCATCACATTGAAACGCTTCCCGACCAGCCGGCGCAGAACGTCGAAGGGGCGACCGAATTCGCGCGGACGCTCGTCGAGCCGCTGCCGAGGAAGGGGGAGAAGTACGAGACACTGCTCGACCAGCTGTTCGACGAGTTGATCCCGCGCTCGTTCAACGCCGCCGGCCCGGGATACCTCGCCTACATTCCCGGCGGCGGGATCTTCCACTCCGCCGTGGCGGACCTGATCTCCGATGCCGTGAATCGCTACGTCGGCGTGTGTGCCGCCGCCCCCGCGCTGGCGCAGATCGAGGCGAATGTCGTGCGGTGGTTTTGCGAGATCGTCGGGTATCGGGGGGTCGGGGGTCGAGGGTCGGGGGCCGGAGGCGACGAGACGATTCCTTCTCCTCCGACCCCCGGAGGCGTCCTCACTCCCGGCGGCTCGCTCGCCAACTTCATCGCCATCGCCACCGCGCGCAAGAACGTCCTCGGCGACGACTTTCAGCGGGCGACGCTCTACTGCTCCGACCAGATCCACCACTCGTTCCAGAAAGCGGCCAGTCTCGCCGGATTCCCGGCAGCGAACATCCGCGAGGTCGGCGTCGACGGAAAGTTCTGCATCCGCACGGATGCGCTCGAGGAGGCGATTGGCCGCGACCGGAGCGCAGGGTTCACGCCTTTCCTGATCGCAGGCAGCGCCGGGACTACGGCGACCGGCGCCGTCGACGATCTCCCGCGCCTCGCCTCCATCGCGCGCGCAAACAAGATGTGGTTCCACGTCGACGGCGCGTATGGCGCGCTCTTCGCGCTCACGGCGCGCGGCGCGGCGACGCTGCGTGGCATGGAGCAGGCGGACTCGATCATCCTCGACCCGCACAAGACGCTCTTTCTTCCCTTCGGTACCGGCGCGGTCCTCGTGCGCGACGCCATGACATTGCGCCGCGCGCACAGCTCCCACGCCGATTACCTTCCGGCCATGCAGAGCGACGAGGAGCTGGTCGACTTCTGCGAGATCTCCCCGGAGCTCTCTCGCGATTTCCGCGGCCTTCGCGTCTGGCTGCCGCTGAAGATGTTCGGGGTCGAGCCATTTAGTCAACAACTTGACGAAAAGCTCGACCTCATCGCCTTCGCCACCGCCGAGCTGCGGAAGATCGAGGGCATCGAGATCGTGGCTGAGCCGCAGCTGACGATCACCGCCTTCCGCCTGGTCGTCCCCGGCCTCTCGGACACAGAGCTCGAGGATCTCAATCGCGATCTCCTCGACCGCATCAACGCCCGCCAGCGCGTGATGCTCACCCCCACGATCCTCGACGGCCGTTTCGTCATCCGCATCTGCATCGTCTCGCACCGCACGCATCGGGGCCGGGTGCAGATGGCGATCGACGACATTCGCGCGGCGGTCGCCGAGGTGCGAAGGGACGTGCGCAATTCGGCCGTGCCCAATTCGGACGGCGTGCGCAATTCGCCGTAGGGCACGGCTGCGCCGTGCCGAACCTC
>JADGOA010000393.1 GCA_017883215.1 Thermoanaerobaculia bacterium
CTCGCGCAGCGGCAGCCCCGATCCTCGTCGCGCAAACGTCTCAGGACAAGAACTGATCATGAGCACCCTCACCAGGTACAGCGCCATCCCTTACACCGGCCCCGCGCCGACGAACCAGACCCCGTACCTTCCGGCGGACGCCGATGCGATGAACACGCGAGGCCGCGAGATCGCGGCGAAGCTCGCCAATCCTGCCGTTGCGCAGGAGGACGGCCAGGATCTGCCGACCTTCATCGTCCCGAAGGAAAACATCATCGACGTGCTGGAGCAGCTGGCGACGCATCCGGAGCTGAAGTTCGTCCTGCCGCTCGACCTCTGGGGCGTCGACTACCCGGACCGCGAGAAGCGGTTCGATGTGATGTACCAGCTGTACTCGCTGCAGAACAACGAGCGCGTCCGTCTGAAAGTGCAAGTGGCGGACGGAGAGAACGTCCCCACCTCGTGCCGGCTGTTCAAGGCCTTCGACTGGTTCGAGCGCGAAGTGTTCGACATGTTCGGCGTGAAGTTCGACGGCCATCCGAACCTTCGCCGCATCCTCACCCACGAGATGTTCCAGGGGCACGCGCTGCGGAAAGACTACGATCCGGCGCTGCGCTGGCTGCTGACGGAGAAGAACGTCCAGGAGATCACGCCGCGCATCGATCCGCGCTACGACACACAGCACGATTACGAGCGCGTGACTCTGAACCTCGGCCCCTCACACCCGGCCACGCACGGCACGCTGCGCATCGTGGTCACGCTCGACGGCGAGAAGATCATCGGCGCCGATTGCGAGATCGGATACCTGCACCGCTGCTTCGAGAAGATGTCGGAGACGCACACGTACCAGCAGGTCATCCCGTACACGGACCGGCTCAACTACTGCTCCGGGATCATCAACAACGTCGGTTACTGCATGGCGGTGGAGAAACTCCTCGGCATCGAGGTTCCTCCGCGCGCACAGCACATCCGGCTGATGCTGTCGGAATTCATGCGCATCGCCGACCACCAGGTGTGCATCGGCGCGAATCTCGTCGACATGGGCGCGCTGACCAACTTCTGGTACATGTTCCAGCCGCGCGAAGAGATTTACGGGCTCGTGGAATCGTGCTGTGGCGCGCGCATTCTCCCGAGCTACACGCGCGTGGGCGGGCTGGCCGTCGACGCACCGGACGATTTTCTGTCGAATGCGCAGCGTCTGGTCGACGCCATGCCCCGTCTGATCGATGACGTCGACAATCTCGTCCGGACGAATCGCATTTTCCTCGAACGCGTGCAGGGCGTCGGACCGATCACGCAGGAAGACGCGCTCAACTTCGGATTCACCGGCCCGTGCCTCCGCGCCACCGGCATTCCGTACGACGTGCGCAAGGCCTCCCCGTACCTCGGCTACGAAACCTACGACTGGGACGTTCCGGTCGCCGAAGGCGGCGACACCTACGCGCGCTACCTCGTGCGGATGGAAGAGATGCGGCAGTCGCTCCGCATCCTGCAGCAGGCCATCAAGCGCGGCCTGCCGCCGGGTCCCGTGCTCGTCGACAATCCGTACGTGGCCCTTCCGCCGAAATCGAAGGTCTACAACGAGATGGAATCGCTCATCTACCACTTCAAGCTGATCATGCACGGCATTCAGCCGCCGGTCGGCGAGGTCTACCAGAAGGTGGAGGGTGCAAACGGCGAGCTGGGCTTCTACGTCGTCTCCGACGGCACGAAGAATCCGTATCGGGTTCGCGTCCGGCCGCCCTGCTTCCCGATTTTCGAGGCGTTCCCGCACATGATGATCGGACAGACGATCCCCGACGCCATCGCCGCGCTCGGATCGCTGAACATCATCGCTGGAGAGTTGGATCACTGATTCTGCGGCTCCTGGCTGCTGGCCCCTGGCTCTTGCGAGCCGAGGACCTGAGCGCCAGGGCCCCAAAAGAGCCAAGAGCTGACAATGGCAATCACACGCATAGCACCCGGAGTGGTCAGAGTCGAGCGCGGCACGCTCACGTTCGGCCAGAGGTTGTATCTGCCGGCCGTGATCGCCGGCATGTTCATCACCCTCGGTCACCTGGTGAAGAACTTCTTCAACCTCAAGAAGCTGCCGACGATCTCGTACCCCGAGCAGAAGCGCGTCTATTCGGAACGGTTCCGCGGCCGGCACATCCTCACCTCGCGCGAGGACGGCACCACGCGCTGCGTGGCCTGCTTCATGTGTTCGACCGCCTGCCCCGCCGAATGCATCACCATCGAGGCCGGCGAAGACGAGCGGACGCGCGAGAAGTTCCCGGTCCGCTATGACATCGACCTGCTCCGCTGCATCTTCTGCGGCTATTGCGTCGACGCCTGCCCGGAGGACGCGATCTACATGACCCGCGACTACGAAATGGCCATCGACACGCGCGCACGCTCTGTTGTCGGTCTGCGCGACCTCGTCGTCCCGCCTAACTTCCCCGTCGCACCGATGGGGTGGCGTCCGTACTACGGCGAGATGACGAAGAAGGGGACCGCCGGCGGCACGGGCATCGGCCAGCCGATCCGTCAGGCGCCATTCGACGATGACAGCGCACCGAATCCCGAGCTGTTTCGCGGGGGCGCGGCGTAAACGAGCTCTCCGGCAATGAAAGAACTCGAGACCACGGTCGAAGAAGTCCTTCGGAAGGCGCTTCAGTCCGAAGTAGAAACGCGCGTCTACTACCAGAAGATGGCTCAGCGCACCTCTGTCGACGCGGTCCGGAAGCGGATGCTCGAGCTCGCCGACCGCGAGCTCGAGCACCGGAGCAAGCTCGAACGCAAGTACCGGCAGATGCTCGGAAGCGAGCCGCCGCAGGCGGAACCGGTGACGATCGAGCTCGCCCCGGAGATCGACAACCTCGACATGAGCCGCGCGTTGAAGCTGGCGCTGGAGCGGGAGCGGGACAGCGAGTCCTATTACCGCTTCCTGGCCGCGCGCGTCGCCGATACGAGCGAGCTCGGCCGCCTCTTCATGGAACTGGCCGAGGTGGAGTGGAAGCACAAGTCCGATCTGCAGGCGGAGTACGACAGCACTGCCTCCGATCCGGAGCGGTTTCTCCTCGACATCTAGAGCAGTAGGCAGCGACTCCTGCGCACTGCCCACTGCGCGCTCCTAAAGACAGTCAGGCGGATGGCGCCACGCGCGCCACCCGCCTGCCGTCTCTCTCTCCATACAACGCACGCCGGTTCAGCGGAATCGACGCACCCGTATGCAAGTGAAATCTAGGCTGGCGACATCACAAGCCCGTGATGCGGCGCGCAAAAAAACGATCGCTCCGGCCGGCGGGGCGCTGGCCTCGTCAACGCGGCGCATTTCCTCGGTCAAACAGGCGTGATTCGAGATTTAACGACGAGGGCTCGCGAAAAGAACGGCGCGTGCCCGGTCCCCTCGCCCCGTGCTCCCAATCGAACCGCCGCACTGAACCGATCCGCACGGGGCGAGGGGATGAAGGG
>JADGOA010000394.1 GCA_017883215.1 Thermoanaerobaculia bacterium
AGCGACTCGGCGACGTACTCGACGGCCGCGCTGACCTCGACGACGCAGTACTGGGTGCGAGTGACCAACGGATGCGGATCGAGCGCCAGCAGCGGCACGATCACGATCACGGTGCAGCCGGCGCGCCGCCGGCCAGCGAGGCATTAAAGCATCGTATCGGTTGATCGTATGTGGAGAGCGGACATTCCTGTCCGCAGCGGCCGGACATTCGTGTCCGGCCGCCGGGTGGCCGGGCATCGCCGCTTACTTGCGCCAGCCGCGTTGCTCGTTAGCCGACGGACAAGAATGTCCGTCGGCAGCGGACAAGAATGTCCGCTCTCCACCCTCCCTACAAACTCGCATTCCGCGGCCGGCAGAAGGAGCGCTATTTCTTCTTGAGGCTCGCGACCACCTTGTCGCGGTACTCCGCGGCTTTCTTCAGTGTCGAAGGGATGTCGATGGTGAGGACTTTTCGATCGCGCATCAGGATCTTTCCGTCGACGATCGTGTCGATCACGTCGTCACCGGTGGCAGCGTAGACGACCGCTGATTCGACCGCATAGACCGGCTGCGTCTTCGCCCGCTGCAGGTCGATGACGATCACGTCGGCTCGCTTTCCGGGCTCGAGCGTTCCGATCTTGTCGTCGAGGCCGAGGACGCGGGCCCCGCCGATCGTCGCCATCCGCAGCACGTCGCGCGCGCCGAGAGCCTTCGGATCGAGTTTCATGACCTTCTGGAGACGGGCTGCGTTTGCCATCACCTCGATCATGTCCATGTTGTTGCCGGAGCCCGCCGGGCCGTCGGTGCCGAGTCCGACGTTGACGCCTGCGCGGAGCATCTCGGGCACTGGGGCCACGCCCGAGGCCAGCATCATGTTGCTGTTTGGGTTGTGGGCGATGCCGGTCTTGCGCTCAGCGAAGAGCTTGATCTCGTCGGGTGTGAGCCATACGCCATGAGCGGCGACAACGTCGTGGGCGAGGAAGCCGATCGAATCGAGGTAGACGCCGGGCGTCATGCCGTTGTGCTTCTCGGCGATCTGACGCAGCTCGTCCTTGGTTTCGGACACGTGGATCAGGATGGGGACGCCGAGCTCGGTCGCGAGCGCGCGAACCTGCTTCAGATGGTCTTCCGAGACCGTGTACGGCGAGTGCGGGGCGAGCGCGGGCGTGATGAGGCGATCGCCTTTCCACTCGTGAGCGAAGCTGCGGTTGTACGCAACCATCGCTTCCCACGTCTTGTTGTCGGGAGCGGGGAAGTCGATGAGCGTTTCGCCGAGGATGCCGCGGAGGCCGGCCGCTTTGGTTTCCTTCGCCACCTCAGACTCGAAGTAGTACATGTCGGCGAAGGTGGTCGTGCCGGAGCGGATCATCTCGATCTCGCCGAGGCGGGTGCCCCATTTGACGAAATCACGATCGACGTTCCGCGCTTCGGCGGGGAAGATGAAGTTCTGCAGCCAGTCCATCAGGTCGCGGTCGTCGGCGATCCCGCGGAAGAGCGACATGGCGACATGCGCGTGGGCGTTGACGAATCCCGGAAGGACCGCCTTACCACGGGCGTCGATGATGGTCCGCGCTGTGTACTTCGCGGCAATGTCGGCGGCCGGGCCGACGGCGACGATGGCGCCCTTCTCGATCGCCACGGAGCCGTTTTCGATGTCGTCTCCCGCGATCGGCATGACGATGCCGCCGCTGATGACGATATCGACCGTCTGCTTCGCGTGTTTCGCCGGAGAGGTGGCGGCACCGGCGACCGAGGTGATGCTGATGAAAAGAGTGACGGCCAGAAAAGCGCGACGAAGCATCGGCTCAGGACTCCAGACTGAAGTAGAAGGGTTTCGGGAACAGCGTTGAGAGCTTGTAGTCGACGCGCTGGCCGGTGAGATTGGCGAGCGTCACGTCGATGTCGCCGCAGAATTCCCACATCAGCTGGCGGCAGGGGCCGCACGGAGTGGAGGGTTCGTCGCTCTGGGTCACCACGGCGATGGCGTCGAAGCTGCGCTCGCCGGCGGCGAGTGCCGTGAGCAGCGCCACCCGCTCGGCGCAGACCGTTAGGCCGTAGGTGCAGTTCTCGACGTTGCAACCGTGGTAGACCTTGCCGGAGGGGGTCCGGAGCGCGGCGCCGACCTTGAATTTCGAGAACGGCGCGACGGCGTTTTCACGGGCTTTCTTCGCTTCTTCGATGAGGGCGTTTTCTGTAGCCATAGGACGCGGTACGTTACCATACGGATATGGCAGCCCGGACTCGGCAACGGCAGTGGG
Organism: Thermoanaerobaculia bacterium; assembly: GCA_017883215.1. Lineage (GTDB taxonomy): Bacteria > Acidobacteriota > Thermoanaerobaculia > Gp7-AA8 > Gp7-AA8 > JAJXWV01. Next base: position 2,238 of record JADGOA010000394.1, read on the forward strand.
ATCGGGCGCTTCATCTCGCCGACCAGGCATGGCGCTCGTGCCGGGTGTGCGGCTACTGCGGATGCCGCCGTCCGCAATAAGATGCACGCCACGCTCGTCGTTGCCGCTGCGATGACGAGATCAGGAGGCCCCGGATGAAGAACAGGCGACTGCTCGTGGTGCTCGTTACGATCGTGGTCGCGATCGCAACTGTGCTGTGGGACGCGGTGAATCGATGGAAGCGAGTGTCCGACGCGCTGGTGCGGCGCCTCCGTGGAACCCGCCGTCCGCCCACCGTGTCGCGGGTTACCGAGGATGACCTGGCGGGGCTGCCGGCACCGGTGGCGAAATACCTGCGCAAGGTTCTCCCCGACCCACATCCGATCATCACCGGCGCCCGCGTGACGCAGCACGGCGTGTTCCGCCTTCCCACGGACGCCTGGAAGCCCTTCGACGCCGTCTCCCACTACACGGTGACGCCGCCGGGATTCGTCTGGGACGCGCGCATCGAGATGGTGCCGAAAATCCACACCTTCGTGCGCGACTCCGTAGTGGGCGGCGAAGCGACCATGACCGCATCGATCGCCGGACTGCTGAAGGTCCTCGACGTTCAGTCGAGTCCGGAGCTGCTCGAGGCGGCGCTGCAGAGGTACCTCTCGGAGGCGGTCTGGTTCCCGACGGCACTTCTTCCGAGCCAGGGCGTCGTCTGGACCGCGATCGACGACAGCAGCGCCCGTGTATCGCTCACCGTGGGCGCAACGACCGTTTCGGCTGATTTCCACTTCGGCGCGGACGGTCTCGCCTCGGGCGTTACGGCAAATCGCTATCGCGAAGAGGATGGGAAGCTGATCCGATGGCCGTGGTCGGTGACGCTATCGCGATACGAGGAACGGCGGCACGTGCTCGTTCCGATCAAAGGCGAAGTGGCGTGGCAGCTGCCGCAGGGTCGCCTGCCGTACTGGCGTGGATCGGTCGTGCGCATCGACTACGACTACGCGGGTTGAGGCGTTCCTCCTTCATCCCGGGAGGCTGTGCAGAAATCGGGAGCGTCGCGATTGCTGTCATTCACCACAGAGGCACAGAGCCGGCTCGCTGCGCTCGCCCGCAACCGAAACGACAAACGGGCGCTTCCACGGTTGAGCGGGTGGCAGGGAAGTCAACCGTAGTATGAGAGATCGGGCCCGGTCCCCTCGCCCCGCGCTCCCGATCTCCCC
>JADGOA010000395.1 GCA_017883215.1 Thermoanaerobaculia bacterium
CCCTACTTTCCCTACTATCGGCGAATCCCGGAAGCATGTCAACGCGCCGCGTGATCGCTAACACGTTGTAACGTGACGTTGCAACTCGAATGATTGCAACAGTTGCGCCGATGCGACGCCCCCTCGTGCCCGGTCCCCTTGCCCCGTGCTCCCAATCGAATGGCCGCACTGAACCGATCCGCACGGGGCGAGGGGATGAAGGGGAGTGGGGTCGTGACGACGGCGAAAAACGCGGAAATCACAAAGAAGCGAGCAGGTTTTTCGGTACCCCACTCCCCTTGCATCCCCTCGCCCCGCGGACGTTCGTGCAGCGTGGTTGAGCGCGCTCGCGCTGCGGGGCGAGGGGACCGAGCTCGTGACTCTGCTCCGAGGCGGAGCGTTTAAGTGAGCGCGTATGCCCCTCCGGGGTGCGCAAACTCAGAGCGACTTGCGTCCGTCCGCGTCCGCATTTCGCGTTCCGAAGCTACGCCGCTTGTGCTATTTTGCCTCGGCGTCCGAGTAATCCAAATGAGCGAAGAAGCTAAAGCCGAGAAATTTCTCGAGTTATTCAATAAGGGCAGGGAATTCACCGAGGAACTGCTCAAGGAAAACCAGCGGCTTCGCTATCGCCTCGCCGCCCTCGAGACCGAATCCACCCTCGGCGGATCGCGCGACGAGGTCGACCGCCTCCGCGCGGAAGTCCAGCAAGTCACCGAAGAAAACCGGCGCCTGGCCATGCGCTTCCGCGAAGTCGAAGAAGAAAACAAGGACTTCGCCAACCGCTACATCGAGATCGAAGAGCAGAACAACAATCTCGCCAACCTCTACGTCGCCAGCTACCAGCTGCACTCCACGCTCGACTTCCGGGAAGTGATCCAGATCGTCCAGGAGATCGTCATCAACCTCGTCGGTGCGGAGTCGTTCGCGATTCTGCTGCTCGATGAGAAGACCAACGAGCTCAAGACCATCGCCAGCGAGGGGGGCAACGTCATGCCCGGCCTCCAAGACCTCTCGCTGCGCCTCGGCGACGGCATCATGGGCCAGGTGGCCAAGACCGGCGAGAGCTACTACGTCAATCAGGACGTCGATGGTGGCACCGTCACCATCGACAAGCCGCTGGCCGCGGTTCCGCTGAAGATCAAGGAACACGTCATCGGCCTGATCGTCATCTACAAGCTCCTGCAGCAGAAGGACGCGTTCACCGCAGTCGACTACGAGCTCTTCTCGCTGCTCGCTGCCCATGCCGCGACGGCGATCTTCTCGTCGAAGCTTTACTCGCAGTCGGAACGGAAGCTCAACACCATCCAGAGCTTCCTGGACCTGCTGACCACGAATTAGGGAGATCCGGGAACTTGCCAGTCGACAACGCGCACTTTCTGGTCGTCGAGGACTCACCCACGATGCGCCAGCTGATCTCGTTCTCTCTCAAGCGGTTCAGGGGAGCGAAGATCATCGAGGCCGTCGACGGCGTCGACGCTCTGAAGAAGCTCTCCGGCCCCGACAGGATCGACCTGATTCTGACCGACATCAACATGCCGGTCATGGACGGGCTGAAGCTCGTCTCCCTGGTGCGGCAGAACGCACAGCTGAAGGGCATTCCGATCATCATCATCACCACCGAGGGAGCGGAAGAGGATCGCGAGCGCGGCCTGGCCCTCGGCGCCAACGCTTATATCTCCAAGCCCATTCAGTCCTCGCATCTGATCAAGACCATCTCCGAGCTGCTGACGCAGTGATCAGTGGGCAGTGATCAGTGATCAGTTCCGCCGCCCGCCCCTCGCTGACGACTGATCACTGATCACTGACCACTGATCACTCGCCAATGACTGCGGATCTCGTGCACAGCCGCCGGGGCAACGCGCTGATCATCGCGGCGATCGCGATCGTCTTTCTAGCGCTCAGAATCGCGCTGCTCGCCGCCCGCGACCCCTTCTTCGACGAGCTCTTCACGCTCTGGATCTCGAGCAAGCCGTTCGCCGGAATCATCGATGCGCTGCGGCACGATTCCGGACCGCCGCTCTACTACTTCGTCGTCCACGCCCTCGGAGTGAAGACGGCCCTCGGCGCGCGCGTGATCTCGCTGGTCGCAGCGTCCGCGGCCATGGCGGTGCTGCTGTCTGCACGTTCGCTCGGCACGGCGCGGTTTACCGCCGCGGCTCTGCTCGCGGTGTATCCGCCGGCCGTCCTCTCCGCGATCGACGCCCGGGCGTACGCGCTCTGCGCGCTGCTGGTGACGATCGGCCTCGTCGCGCTGCACGGCGGAAGAGTCTTCGCGGCCGCGATGGCGTTCGTCGCCGCCGCGTACTGCCATTACTACGGCGCGCTGCTCTTCCCGCTGCTGTTGATCCCGTTTCAAACAGGAGGCGGCGAACGGGACGACCGTCATCCCGAGCTGGCGGAGCCGAGCGGCGAAGGACAGCGAGGGATCCCCCGCAATCCCAGCTTGCCATGGTTGGCGGGAGCTTCCTCGCCGCGCTCCACCCCTCCGGGGTTCCACGGGCTCGGAATGACAATCTTCTCCCCCAACGCCACCCGCCGCATTCTCGCCACGATCGTCGCGGCGGTCCTTTTCGCTCCGGCCCTCTATCTCGCCTCGCAGCAGCCGCGCCAGTCGATGCAATGGCTGCGCGAATCGAGATGGTCGTGGCTGCGGAACCTCTCGTTCGCCGGCGACTACGCCTACGGCCTCTTCCAACCCGCTCCGATGTGGCTCGTCGGCGTGGCGGCCCTCCTCCTGCTCGCCGCGGTCGCCGGACCGGCGTGGAACCGCAGGGCACGGCTGCGCCATGCCGAACCGCCGCGCGTGGGCGGTTGGTTGGCAGCCGCCGGGACGATTGTCCCGCTCCTCATCGCGGTCGCCGCAGGTGTCTACTTCCCGATGCGGTTCGAGTCGATCATCGCCGTTCCGCTGATGCTCTGGATCTCATTCGCTGTCGAGAGCTGGACGCCGCCGGTTCGTCGAACCATCGTCGCCGCGCTGCTCGGCATCGGCCTGGCGACCACGTACGCCGGCATCCTCGACCATGCGCGGCGGCCGCTCGATGGCTATCGCGACGCGGCGTTGTGGACGGAAGGGCACGTGCCCCGAGGAGAGCGGCTCGTCGCATCCGGCTACTGCTACCTCGAAGCGGTGATGAACGGAAATCCGGGCGTCATCGCCTTCCCTCCGGAACAGGGCGTCCATCCAGGTTGGCGTGCCATGCCGCAACGCGGCACCCCTCTGCCGCCCGCGCCGTTCGTCTGGATCGGAGAGCGCGCCGCGCCGGAGCTGTCGATCCTTCGCAGGTCACGCGCAGTGCAGCCTCTTTACGGCAACGGCAGCGCTCTGGTAGCGAGAGTTCGCTAACTATTGCAATCATTCGAGTTGCAACGTCACGTTACAACGTGTTAGCGATCACGCGGCGCGTTGACATGCTTCCGGGATTCGCCGATAGTAGGGAAAGTAGGG
>JADGOA010000396.1 GCA_017883215.1 Thermoanaerobaculia bacterium
CGACGCACTCCTGCACCGCGTCGACAAGGTCAGCGTGTTCGCCGAGGTCGAGCCGAACCAGAAGGAGCGGATCATCCAGGCGCTGCGCAAGGCGGGGAATGTGGTCGGCTACATGGGCGACGGAATCAACGACGCGTCGGCCCTGCATGCCGCCGACGTAGGGCTTTCGGTCGAAGACGCGGTCGACGTGGCAAAAGAGGTGGCCGACATCGTCCTGCTCGAGAAAAACCTGGATGTGTTGATCGACGGCGTACGCGAAGGCCGCATCACCTTCGCCAACACTTTGAAGTACGTGCTGATCGCCACTAGCGCGAACTTCGGGAACATGTTCAGCATGGCCGGCGCCTCGCTGCTGCTGCCGTTTCTCCCGCTGCTGCCGAAACAGATCCTGCTGACGAACATGCTCACTGACATGCCGGCCATGACCATCTCCAGCGATGGCGTAGACGACGAGATGCTGGCCAGACCGAGACGGTGGGACATCGGATTCATCCGCTCGTTCATGCTGACGTTCGGCGTGCTGAGCTCCGTGTTCGACTACCTGACGTTCGGCGCACTGCTCTACCTCCTCCACGCGAACACCGACCAGTTCCGCACAACGTGGTTCGTGGAGTCCGTGATCTCCGCCGCGCTGATCCTCCTGGTGGTACGCAGCCGTCGACCGTTCTTCCGCAGCAAACCGAGCCGGCGCCTGCTGCTGGCGACTCTCGGGGTGGTGGTGGCAACTGTGGCGTTGCCCTACCTCCCCTTCGCCTCGATCTTCGGCTTCACGCCACTGCCACTGAAGTACCTCGGGGTAGCAGCGGTGATCGTGGCGCTCTACATCATTTCAGGAGAGCTGGCCAAACAGCTGTTCTATCGACGGTTCGATCGGGCGTCTTCGCTCGCGAGGTGAGCTCCGGGTCGATCGCGATCCCTATGTGCAGAACGACGAAGGAGTCGTCCATGAAACCAGCTAACCCGCGCATCCTGACGATCAATGGCGGTTCGTCGAGCATCAAGTTCGCGCTATTCGAGGCCGGTGACTCGCTCCGACGGATTCTGGAGGGCGGGATTGAGCGGATTGGCCTGCCGGAGGCCACCTTGAAGGTGAAAGGCCTGGACCAGGCGGACAACTATTCGCGGCTAGTGACCGCGCCGGACCACGCGGCGGCGGTGGGCGTTCTGATGGATTGGATCGAGGAACTCAGCCGGCGTGATGCATTGACCGCGGTGGGGCATCGTGTGGTGCATGGCGGGCCGAAGTATAGCGAGCCGCAGCGAATCACTGCGGAAATGGTCGAGGAGCTGCACCGGCTGAGTCCATTCGATCCCGAGCATCTGCCGGAGGAGATCCTGTTGACCGAGGCCTTTTTTCGCCGATTTCCTGACTTGCCCCAGGTGGCGTGCTTCGACACGGCTTTTCACCATGATCTGCCGCGCGTGGCGCGGCTGTTGCCGATCCCGCGCCGCTACGAAGCGCAGGGGGTGCGGCGGTACGGGTTCCACGGGTTGTCGTATGCGTTTCTAATGGGAGAACTGGCCCGCCTGGCCGGAACGGAAGCGGCACAGGGCCGCGTCATCCTCGCCCACCTCGGCAATGGCGCGAGCCTGGCGGCGGTGAGTGACGGCAAATCCGTGGACACGAGCATGAGTCTCACCCCAACCGCCGGGGTGCCGATGAGCACCCGCTCAGGCGATCTTGATCCCGGACTGCTTTGGTATCTGGCGCGCACCGAGGGCCTCGATGCCAAGCGATTCAATGAGATGGTCAATTTCCAGTCCGGGCTGCTGGGCGTGTCGGAGACCAGTTCCGACATGCATGACTTGCTCGACCGTGAAATTCAAGACGTGCGGGCGGCTGAAGCGATCGCGCTGTTTTGCTACCAGGTCAAGAAATGGATCGGCGCATTCGCTGCGGCGTTAGGCGGACTGGAGACGCTCGTCTTCGCCGGGGGCATCGGTGAAAACGCGCCGTCTGTCCGCGCGCGGATCTGCGACGGGCTCGGTTTTCTCGGCATCGAATTAGACGAGACGCGAAACGCGAAGAGCGCACCGCTGATTTCGATGGACGCCAGCCGGGTCGCCGTGCGCGTCATTCGTACCGACGAAGAACTCATGATCGCCACGTCAGTCGCCCGCCTGCTCAGCCTCGGCACACACAAAGGCAGTTGAACCATGACACAAGGTATTACGAGATCATACCGATGAAGAAGGACTGCACAGATCGCTGAAGAAGGTTGAACCATGGAAACAAACACACTCACGCCGGAACTGCTCCACAAGATGGACGCCTACTGGCGCGCCGCCAACTATCTGTCAGTCGGCCAGATTTATCTCTACGACAATCCGCTGCTGAAGCGGCCGCTGGTGCTCGCCGACGTGAAGCACATGCTGCTGGGACACTGGGGCACGACCCCCGGGCAGAACTTCATCTACGTGCACTTGAACCGGGTCATCAATAAATACGACCTCGACATGATTTACGTGTCCGGACCCGGCCACGGCGGCCCGGCCGTCGTGGGCAACACTTACCTCGAGGGCACCTATAGCGAGATCTATCCCGACATCAGCCAGGATGAGGCCGGGCTGCGGAAGCTCTTTGTTCAGTTTTCGTTTCCCGGCGGGATTCCCAGCCACGCATCGCCGGAGTGCCCGGGCTCGATTCACGAGGGCGGCGAGCTGGGCTATTCGCTCAGCCATTCGTTCGGGGCAGTGTTTGACAATCCCAATCTCGTCGTCGCCTGCGTTGTCGGCGATGGCGAGGCGGAAACCGGACCGCTGGCCACGGCCTGGCATTCCAACAAGTTTCTCAATCCGGCCACCGACGGCGCGGTGCTGCCGATCCTGCATCTCAACGGTTACAAGATTTCCAACCCCACCCTCCTGGCGCGTATCACTCGCGAGGAATTGGAGCAGTTGCTCCGCGGCTACGGGTGGACCCCCTACTTCGTCGAGGGGCACGAGCCCGCGCTGATGCATGAGGCCATGGCGGCGACGCTCGACGCGGCGGTGGAGGAGATCAAAAGAATCCAGCAGGACGCCCGCAGCCACGGCAACATCCCGCGGCCGCGCTGGCCGATGATCGTCCTCAATTCACCCAAGGGCTGGACGGGGCCGAAGATCGTCGATGGCCTGCAGGTTGAAGGCACCTTCCGGTCGCATCAGGTGCCGCTTTCCGACCCGGCCAGCCATCCCGAACACCTCAAGCTGTTGGAAGACTGGCTGCGGAGCTACCGGCCGGAGGAACTCTTCGATGAGCAGGGCCGCCTGAAGCCGGAACTGGCCGAACTTGCGCCCAGGGGCGAACGACGCATGGGCGCGAACCCCCACGCCAACGGCGGCATTCTGCTCCGCGACCTGCGGATGCCGGACTTCCGCGACTACGCGGTCGACGTGCCCTCGCCGGGTGTGCGCGGCATCGGCGACACGCATGTGCT
>JADGOA010000397.1 GCA_017883215.1 Thermoanaerobaculia bacterium
CCCCCGCACTCCCGGGGTGGCGGGGGATTCCTCGCCGCGCTCCACCCCTCCGGGGTTCCGCCGGCTCGGAATGACAGTGTCACTTCCGCTCCATCGGCCTCTGGCCGTTCACCGGCTCGGGATGGCAGGCTTGGTCGGCGTTGGCAACGCTCGCTGGGATATGGGACGACTACTGCGTGGCGGCGTACTTCGCAACCTCGCTCTCCATTCGTCCGCACATCATCAGGAAGAGCATGTGGTAGTCGGCCACCAGCGAATAGAACGGATGGCCGAATGTCGCCGGCCGGTTCCGTTCGACGAAGAAGTGCGCGTACCAGGCGAAGGCGTACCCGACGAGCGGTGCGGCGAAGAAGATCCAGAGGTTGATGGCGAGCGCGAGAACGACGGCCACCACGGCCAGCACCGAGCCGGTGGCGTGCAGAAACCGCGTCCGCGGCTTCGAGTGGGCGCGGACGTAGTACGGCCAGAAGTCAGCAAAACTCTGAATCGCCATTGCCGGTATGGGGTGATTCTTTCATACCGTTTCGCGACACATCAATTGCGCGTCCGCCCACATCAGGAAGGCAAGGGACCGCAGACCGCAGACCGCAGACCGCAGACCGCGGACCGCGATCCGCCGTTCGCGGTCCGCCGTCTAGAACGCGTAACCCAGCGTCACGAAATAGGCGAACGACTTCTCGTATGGGCGCGGGTGAATCTTGCGGCCGATGTCGAAGCGCAGGGGGCCGACCGGCGAGAGGTAGCGGATGCCGCCGCCGACGCCGTACCGGAGGTCGTTGAAGTGGATCGTGCTGTCGGCAAACACGTTCCCGATGTCGGTGAACAGCGCGCCGCCGACGCTCGCGAAGATCGGGAAGCGGTACTCGAAATTCGCGATGAAGATGCCCTTGCCGCCGATCGGCGCGATCGGCCCGTTCTCGCCCAGTTGAATCAGCGTTGGCTTGCATCCGGGACGGGTTGGGTCGTTGCAGAGATCGCCGAGCATATCGAGCGGAAAGGCGCGATGCGATGATTCGCCGCCGCCCGTGAACCGCTCTGTCAGCGGAATGCACGATTCGTTTTGGACGCACTCCGCGGTTCCGGTCGAACGGATGCCCTGAATCAGGCCCAGACGCGTGGAGACCGCGAACACCGTTCGGTCAGTCAGCGGCAGGTAGTACGAGACCTGCGCGTACTCCTTCAGGAAGTGCGTGCGTGCCTGGAGAACAGGAAAGGCGTACTGCAGCGAGGCACTGGTGAAGAAGCCGCGATGCGGGTCAATCGGGTCGTCGCGGTGATCCCAGAAGAACGTGGGCGTGATGTCGGAGATGCGCTTATTCGAGATGTTTCGATCGACGCCTGGGATCAACGCCTCTGCGGCGAGCACGCAGGTCTCTCCGCTCTTGCAGGCGCTGTTCCGGTACTCGTAGCGGATCGACCACCGCGTCTGCTGCCGGAAGACCTTGGCCGCTTCGAGCGAGGCACCGCGCTGCTGGAGCATGGCGCCCGGCCTCTGCTCGCTGCTGTTGAACAGGGTGAACGTGAGCGGGACGTTGTAGGGCCCGACGAAGGGCTCGCGATACGTGAGGAACGCCTCGCTGCGTTCCCCTCCGGTGCTGCGGACAAGATCGAGGCCGATGTAGCGGCCGGTTCCTAAGAGGTTGCGATTTGCGACCGAGGCGGTGGCCAGGAGCGACCACTTCCGCCCTGTCTGCTTTGTGCCACCGATCGAGCCGGAAAGCGTGAGGTCTTTTCCTTCCTCCACCTGAAGGACGATGTTCCGCTGATCGGTCGCCGTGCCGGCCTGCTCTGGTTGCACCTCGGCGCGCTGGAAAATACCGAGCCGGTAAAGGTTGCGTTGTGCCTCCAGCACGGACGTATAGGAGAACGGCTCGCCGGGTTTGAGGTCCGCCTCGCGGATGACGACTTTGGACCGCGTGTACGTGTTTCCGCGGACGATGATGTCGCCGACCTTGATCCTCGGCCCCTCGGCGATCACGTACGTGACAGTGGCGGAGCGTTTGTCCGCCGAAATGTCGGGGCGAGTGGTGATCTGCACTTCGGCGTTGCCGCGATCGGCGTAGAAGTTCTGCAGCGCCATGACGTCGGCATGCAGCAGTTGCGGGTTCAGCGGCTTGCCGCTCCGGAGCTCCAGATTCGGCAGATCGTGAGCGCGCACCTGCTCGTTCCCTTCGATGCGGACCGCGCTGACGATGGTCTGCGGCCCTTCCACGATCGGATACTCGACCGCCATCGTTCCGCTGGCCGCCTCCGTGGTGACGACCGGCGAGCCGACCTGCGCTTCGGAGAAGCCGTTGAGGCGGTAATACGACTCGAGGGCGTCGCGGTCGGCGCCGATTTGTTCGCGCGTCACTCCACCGCGGCGGAAGAGGGTCGCGAAGAACGCGCGGAAACCGCGTTGCGGTGAGGTGGTCACGACGCCGGCGAGCTTCTTGTCCGAAACATTTTGATTGCCGCTGAACTTCACCACGGCCAGCCGGAACTTCTGGCCGGGGTTGACCTTGAAAGTGGTGACCCACGTGCCGTCGGGCTGAAGGCCGCTCTGCGTGTCGACGACAGCGTTGAAGTAGCCGCGCTGTTGATACAGCTTCGTGATCTTCTCCGCCGCCTGGTCGATGACGTCTTCGCTGTAGGCCTGGTTCTTGTCGAAGGGAAGGACGCTGCGAACTGATCTCCGCGGCACGCCGGCGACCTCGACGCGAACCTTCGGTCCGGCGGTGGCGCTGTAGCGGAGCGCGACGGTCTTGCTGGCCTGGTCGTACTTGTAGCCCAGATAGCGAATGTCCGCCTTCCGGTAGTCGTCGCGAATCATGGAGCGCTCCATTCGGTACGCATCGCTGCGCGCGTCCTGCAGCTTGAATGTCTCTCCGGGACCGCGGCGCATCCGCTGGAGAAGGGCGGCCGTGGTGAACGGGGCGATCGGTCCTTCGATCGACACGGTTCCTATTCTGGCGAGCGGTCCCGGTGTCGCGCGGAACGTGATGACGGCCCGGCTGCTCGCGCGCTGGAACTGCGTCTCCGGGTCGACGGTGGCCTCCAGATACCCGTTGTCGGTGAGGAACTGCTGCACCACGACAGCGCTGTGGTCGACGGCGTTCAGCGAGAGAACGTCTCCGGTGTGGACCTTCAGGTCGCGTCCGGCGCGATCGCGCATCGACTTGGTGAGTCCCTCGATGTGGATCTCGCCGACGCGGTAGTTCAACGACAGTACGAACGTCACCGCCACGCCGGCACCGCTCGGCGCCGTTTCCACTCGGATGTCGCGGAACTCCCCGGTGGCGAAGAGGCTCTTGATCGAGCTCTGCACGGCTCGTGTCGAGAGCGGCTGGCCCGCGGTCACGGCCATGTAGTTGGTGAGCAGGGCCGTGTCGAAGGCGGCGTCAGCGCGATAGTGGATCTGCGTCACCG
>JADGOA010000069.1 GCA_017883215.1 Thermoanaerobaculia bacterium
GCGAGCTCTCCGGCGAGCAGGCCCTTCGCAAGATCAGCGGCACGCGCGTGGTCACCGACGCGATCGTCCTGGGCAGCGGCAGCTCGTTTCTCGAAAAAGTGGCGAAGAACACCGGCGGCGCGGTCGTGCCCGCGAATCGCGAATCTCTCGGCCGTGCCCTGCACGACCTCATCCTCGACATCAACAGCCGTTATCTCGTGATCTACCAGAGTCACGGGACGAAACGCGGTTGGCGGTCGATCGAGGTCAAGCCGCGCCACCGCGGAATCGAGATCGTGAACGCCAGGAAGGGGTATTTCGCGGAATGAGCAAACGGATGCAGTGCGCGGTGCGCAGTGGGCAGTGGGCAGTGAACGACCGCGCACTGCGTGCTGCCCGCTGCGCACTGCTGCTTGTGCTCCTCGCGCCGGCTGCCTTTGCGCAAACCACGCGCATCGCCTCGGACTTCGAAATCCAGCAGATGGAGAAGCAGGCCGCATCTGCACACGACTTTCTATCGCAACTCTCCGCGCATCTGAACCTCGGCGATCTGAGGCTGACGCGCAGCGAGACGACGGTCGCACACACCGAATACCAGAAGGCGGCGGACATCGCGCAACGCGAGCGGACCGATGCGCGCACGTCCTCCGACCTGGCCCGCTATGCGACGGCGACGATGTACGCATCGCTTGCCGAGGCGAAGCTCGGCGAGGAGCGACAGGCGTTCGCACTGATCGAGGAAGCCACGCGCTATGCGTCCGACGACGCAAAGACGTGGAACGTGTACGCCAGCACGATGCGCGTCCTCCAGCAACCGCGGAAGGCGGCGAGCGCTGCCCGCAACGCCGTGACGGTCGCGGAGGCGGAGCTGCGAAGGTCGCCATCGACCGCGAAGCGGCTCGATCTGGACATCTATCGCTACTCCCTGGCCACCGCTCTCGATGACGCCGGAGAGCGCGACGAAGCACAGCGGCTGCTCGAGACGGTGGTCGCTTCGCTGCGCACGCAGGACTTCGACGCGCTGCGAAAGGACGCCGCACGCAGAGAGTCGTTCGAGATCTACTCCACCGCACGAGGTGAAACGACGGCGTATCTGTCGCTGCTGAATCGCTCGCAGCTGCAACTGGCTGCGATGTACGAGCGCGGCGGCAACGTCGCTCGCGCCCGCGATGTCTATCACGACGTTCTGACGTCGCGCAGCGACGATGCCACGGCGCTGGCCGCACTGGCGCGCCTGGCCGGTTCAGGTGCGGAGCGGACGCAGTCGTATGCCGATGCATTCGACGCGAATCCGTTCTCGATCGGGCTGATTCGCGATTACCAGAGCTGGCTTTCGCAGCATCGAGTCGATCCGAATGACGGGGCCAGCGACGGCTCCATCATCCGGCGGGCACTCGAGCAGATGGCCCGTGGCGAAAACCGTGCGGCGCGTTCGACCCTCGATGCCCTGGCCTCGCGCTTCCCGGAAAACGACGTGGTCGGGTACCTCGCGGCGACGAACGACATCGCGCTGGGCGACGCGGTGCGCGCACGCAGCCGTTCGATCCATGTCGAGACGTTGCGCCGGGAAGTCGAATCGCGCCTTGCCTCTTCCGTGGCAGCTGCGCCGGCATTCCTGGATGGAACGGCGACCAGCGCCACGCCGTCAGGCGCCGAGCTACGGCACCTCCTCGCCGCGCTGCAGCAGCAGCGGCTCACGCCGGAAGAACACCTTGCCCTGGACCGCATCACGTTGACGAGCACGGCGATGTTCGACGCATCCGCCGCAGCCGGAAAGCCGGGACAAAGTGTCTTGGAATCGGGAACGGTCGAAGGAGTAGCGTTCCGCTTCTCGGAGCCGATGGCGTTCGCCGGGACGTTCGCTGCAGCAACGCCTCTGCGGCTGACGTATCGCGTTCTCGGCGTGACCGAAGTTGGCGGCGCGGACGGCCTGCTCCTCGAGCCGGTCAAACTGGAGGCGGAGCGATGAACCGGTATCGGAACGCCGGCAGCCTGCGGCACGAGGAGGCGCTCCTCGCCCGAGGAGTGCGGGCGTCTCGCCCGCCGCAGCCGGCCGTCCCGCGGCCGGCTGCACTCCGCGACCGCGAATGCGATCGGGCGCGGGACGCCCGATCGCGGCGGGCGAGACGCCCGCACTCCGTGAGCGGCGGCGCGGGCCGCCGCCGCACCGGCCGGCTGGCAGCCGGCACTCCCCTGCTCGTGCTCCTGCTCGCACTCATGGCCTTGCCGCTCGCGGCGCAGAGCGTCGCAGTGACGCCGCAGGGATCATTCGTCGTCGCCCACGACGGGATCGTCGAGCTTTTCGCGAGCAACGGCCACGACCGTCTATGGCGCAGCGACGGCGTCGAGTATCCCGGCGCGTTGGTCGCCGGCGAGTCGAGCATCGCCGTGCTCGATCCGATCGCAAACCGCGCAGTCGTCGCCGACATCCGCACCGGCGCGTCGACGTCGATGAGGACGGGAGAAACGCCGATCGACGGCGCCTTCGTCGGAGGCGATCTGTACCTGCTCGAGCGCGACGCCCGCGCTCTGGAGCGGATCGCCCCCGACGGGACGCGAGCATCGATCAGCCTCGCCGCGGACCCCGCGTTCCTTCGCATCAGGGACGCACGGCTCTTCGTCTACTCGCGCGTCGCCGGCGTGATCCAGGAGATCGCAACCGCGCCGTTCCGCGTCGCGCGCACGGTCGCGGCGGAGCCGTTCGCATCGGACTTCGAGACCGATGGGCGTACCGCGTACACGGTCCATCCGCGCGACGGATTCATCCGCATGGTCGATCTCGCGACCGGAAAACCCGCCGGGCACGTGCGGATCGGCGCCGTGCCGGTCGACCTGGCGTTCGCCGGCAGCGGGACCGCGCTCAGCGCACCGATGCTGGCCGTGGCCGACCCTTCCGCAAAGCGCGTCTGGGTGGTGGAAGGAAAGCAGTCGGTCATGCAGGCGTTCGCGCGCGGATTCCTGCGCGGCTTGATCGGCCTCGGCCTCTTCGGCGGTCGAGAATCGAAGTTCCGGACGGGAGTGGACCGCGTCGTGATCCGTGGTCCGGTGTCGATCGCTTATGACTCGAGCAGCGGCACGCTCTATCGCTTCTCGAAGGAGAAAATCGAGGTTCTGGCACACCCCGTAGCGCCGGGGGCATTTGCCGTCGGACCGAGCGGAGTGGCGTGGTGGCAGGACGGTACGTTGGTTGCACAAAAGGCAAACAGATGAGCGGAATCAGGAAGTGCATCCGTTGCGGACGGACCATCGACGCGCATGCGCGCATCTGTCCGTACTGCAACTGGGATCAGACCCAGCCCGTGCCGGCACAACAACCGGCCGAACAAGCCGAAGCCAACCCGCCGTATGTGGCGCCGCCACCTGACCGGAGCTGGCGCAAGCCGGCCCTCGCCGTCGCAAGCGTCGCCCTGGCGATTCTCGTCGCGGCGCTCGGCCTGGCAGCACGTCTGCGCAACACGGGACCTTCGGCGGCGCCTCTTTCGGCGCAGCAGGAGGAACAGCAGAAACTTCTCGAAAAGGAACAGGCGGCCGCCGCCAGGGGAGAAGTCAAGCCTCGCCCGCAGGCCAACGTGATGCTGGTACCGGACAACGGCCCCGCTCCGAGCACCGAAGAGCCGGTCACCAGCGCGCCCAACACGAGCACCGCGGAGGGTCTCCCGAACGAGTACCAGCGCACTGACGCGACAGCCGCTTCCTCCGCCGAGTATTCGCAGATGGCGCAGCGCGCAAAGGCGGAGAAGAAGAACATGAACGCGCTCGTCGATCCACGCTCGCTGAGCGGCGCCGCCTACGAACAGGGTGGAGAACCACCGCGGCGATCGGCAGCTCCCAGGCCGCCGTCGATCGCGACCGCTGCGGCAACACGTGTTGCGCGCACGGCGGCGGTTCCGGAGTATCAGCCCGTACCCTCGATGCACGTCTCGCACAGCTCGACGGTTCGTCTCGATCTCTCCATCGGCGCCGACGGCCGCGTCAAGAGTATGCATGTCTCCCAGCCGGTCGAGGAGATGGGCAAACTGATCGGCGCCGTGCAGTCGTGGAGGTTCCGGCCTGCGACAGAAAACGGTGCACCCGTCGCCTCGCAGTTCTCGGTCGAACTATCATTCAATGCCGGCAATGAGTGAAGCAGTCTGCGTCGCGTGCTCGCACAAGATCGATGCCGCAGCACGGGTGTGTCCGTACTGCGGGGCCAATCCCCAGACGGGCGAAAAGATCGACACGGAGGCACTGCTCCGCGAGACTTTCCAGCCGCGGGCCGAGCAGAGCAGGGCGGAAGGCGTCCTGGAGTTCGCGCGCCAGCGACAAGGCATCGTCGTGCTGGTCGGCGTGGTGGTGGCGTTCCTGATTCTCGCCGCTCTTCACCAGTTCGTCACGGCACGCAACGCCAACGCGGTCGCCAGCGGTCCGGCCGTTCCCCTGACCGACATCACCGATCTGAGCAATCAGGCGGTGCAGGTACAACCGCAGCCGATGCCGAAACTCGACTTCCAGTACGACGGCAACTCGAAGACGATGCGCACCTTCATCGTCGAATCGGGAGCCGTGACGCCTCCCGAAGTCATCGCCGCGCAGCAGGCGGCGGCACGACAGGCAGCCGCGCAGAAAACGGCCGTTGCCAATGCGGCCCACCCCGCGCCTGCTGGTACGCCGGCGCAGCCGCCCATCCGCCCACCCGCGCGGCCACGCTGATTTCTAGCGAACGCACGAGCACGCCCCTGGGAGTGCGGGCGTCTCGCCCGCCGCAGCCGGGCGTCCCGCGCCCGGCTGCTCTTGAACGAGGGCCCAGCGACCCGCCGCGGGATCGCGGGTCGCGGCGGGCGAGACGCCTCCTCATCCCAGTGCCAGCCGGTGAAAATCGCCGCGGACCTTCTGGATCGCAACCGGCGCGGCGCAGGGGTGCACGCGGTTGGCGAGAAGCACCATGATCTTCCGCCGTTCGCGGTCGACCCACACCGAAGTTCCGGTGAAGCCGGTGTGACCCCATGAGCCGGGGGTGAGCATCTCCGTGGCCGCGCTCCCGGTGCCGATCTGCCATCCCAGTCCGCGGCCGTCGTCCATGCCGGCGGTGTGATTGCGAACCGCTTCGGCGGCGAGCTCGCGCGGAACGAGCTCGCCGTTGCTGAATGCCTGCGTAATGCGAAAGACCTCGCGCGCGGTCGCAAACAGTCCTGCATTCCCCGCGCAGCCGGCGCCCACTCCCCAGGAGTTGCCGTCGTGCGTCTGTCCCCAGATCAGCCCCTGCCGCACTTCGCAGGCGATCTGTCGCTCGGCGCACATCCTGGTTTCGTAACGCTGCCCCCACTCGGTGGCGGCGATGCGCGGTTTCAACTCCGGCAACGGATCGAGCGTGGCATCGCGCAATCCGAGCGGCTCGAAGATCCGCTGCCGAGCGAGCGCGTGGAAGTCGCCGTAGATCTCGCGCAGCGCGTACCAGAGGAGGATGAAGTTCAGGTCGGAGTAGATGACGCGCGTCCCGCGGTCGCACTCCGGCCCCTGCTCGAGAAGCGTCTGCAACGGGTCATCGAACGCGTAGAGCGGCATCCACGCGCGGAGGCCGGAGGTGTGCGTCAGAAGCTCGCGCCACGTGTAGCCGTGGAACTGCTGATCGAGAGTGAGGCGTCCTTCGGCGATCGCCTGAAGCACGAGCGTCGTCGTGACGAGCGGCTTGGTCAGCGAGGCGCAGTCATAGATTGTGCCCGTCGTCGCTTCAATGCGCATGGGAACGCTGACGGCGTGACCGACGGCGCCCTCGCTTTCGATCCCCTGCGGCGTGCCCACCACATACACCGCCCCGGCGAAACTGCCGAGATCGACCTCGCGGCGAAGGAAGTCATCGATGGCGTGCATCGGCGGAGGATTGTATGGGAGCGCCAATGAGTGATCGGTGATCGGTGATCAATTTCCCTTTGCCTGCAAGCGTTTACGCCGCGGAAAATCGCTTGTTGGGCGGCGCCGCAATCCTGTTACCATCCGATCGTCCATTACCGCATTCGGTTCAGGTGCCTCGAAACAAATGTTCCGTCTCGAAAAGCTAGAAATACACGGTTTCAAGTCGTTCTACGATCCCGCAAACCTCGATTTTCCTGCTCCGCTGACGGCCGTCGTCGGCCCGAACGGTTGCGGAAAATCGAACATCTGCGACGCGATCATCTGGGTTCTGGGCGAGAACCGCGCCTCGCACATCCGCGGCGAGACGATGGACGACGTCATCTTCCAGGGCTCGGCCCGCCGCCGCCCGCTCTCGATGAGTGAAGTCACGCTCACGCTCGCCACCAGCAACGGCGACAGCACTCATCCGATGGCCGACGACGGCAGGATCGTGATCAACCGTCGCGTCTTTCGCACCGGCGAGTCGGAGTTCCGCCTCAACGGCCGCCGCGTCCGGATGAAAGACATCTCCGAGATCCTGATGGACACCGGCCTCGGGATCC
Organism: Thermoanaerobaculia bacterium; assembly: GCA_017883215.1. Taxonomy (GTDB): domain Bacteria; phylum Acidobacteriota; class Thermoanaerobaculia; order Gp7-AA8; family Gp7-AA8; genus JAJXWV01. The sequence continues at coordinate 6,411 of JADGOA010000069.1, forward strand.
GCAACTACTCGGTGATGGAGCAGGGGAAGATCGATCTGATCCTGTCGAACAAACCACAGGACCGGCGGAGACTGATCGAAGAAGCGGCCGGGATCACGAAATACAAGACCAAGCGCCGCGCCGCGGAGCTGAAGCTCGAAGAGACGCAGCAGAATCTTCTCCGCATCGACGACACGCTGTCGGAAGTGACGCGGAACCTGAACTCGCTCAAGCGGCAGGCCGGCAAGGCGCGGCGCCACCGCGAGCTGAGCGAAGATCTCTCCACCGCCAAGCGCGTGCTCTACAAAGGGCGCATCGTCGTGGCAACGGACGAGCAGGCCGCGGCGGAGGCCGCCTCCGCCGATGCCCAGGCGCGCGAAGCAGAGCTCGCCGCGCAACTGGGGAGCGACGAGGCGGAGCTCGCCGAGACGCGCACGCACCACGCCGGCCGGGCCTCGCACGCATCGCACGTGCGGGAGGAGATGGCGGGACTCTCCGCGGATGTGGAACGCCTCCGCTCCTTCCTGCAGCAGTCCGAGACGAACCTCGGCGATCTCGTGCAGCGGATCGAGAGCGCGGGCAGCCAGATCGCCGCGCTCGAGCACGACGCGACCGATCAGCAATCGTCGCTCGAAGAGAAGGCGCAGCAGCTGGAAGCGGCGCGCGCCGAGCGCAATCGCCTTCGTGAGATCGCGGAACAGCTCGAGCGCGACCGCCAGGAAAAATCGGATCAGGTGCGCAGCGAGGAGAAGTCGCTGGCCGACGGTCGCGAGTCGCTGATGCGCACGATCGCCAGGATCTCCGAAGCGCAGAACCAGGTCCACCAGATCGAGATCGCAGTCGAGAAGTGCGAGTTCTACCTCACGAAGCTCGATGACCAGGCGCGGAAGGCGGCGAAAAACCGCGCCGGCGCGATGACCACGATGAACGAGTGGAACGACCGCGTCCGCGAGGCGGAGGAAGCGCTCGTCGCCGCGCAGCGGCATGCCCGCGACACGCTGGCCCGCCGCGACGAGCTCGAGGCCAGGCGCGATGCCATGCGCCGGTCGCTGTCGAGCACCCGCGACACAATCTCCCAGACCAGCTACCACATCGATTCGCTGCGGACCCTCCTCAACTCGCTCGAGTCGCAGGACGAGGACGTGCACCGCGCCATCCTGGAGCTGATCCCGAACGCCGTTTCGGCGGCGGAGGCGGTGCGGGCGGCGGAAGGATTCGAAGCTGCCCTCGATACGCTGCTGCGCGAAATCTCCAAAGCGGTCGTCGTCGAGAATGCCGACACGGCCCTCCAGGCAATCCACCGCCTCCACGAGCGCGGCGCCGGTCGCGGGGCATTCCTGATGGTCGACTACGCGCCGGCCGGTGAAGGCTCGCGCCGCGGCGACGCCTCATTCTCCATCCTCGGTGACGGCTCGGTGGCCGATGCCGTGCGCCACGCCATCCCCGAGGCCTACATCGTCGGCGATCTTCGCCAGGCCATCGACCGCGCCAGAGAGCGGCCGAGCGCAACCTTCATCACCCTCGAAGGCGACATCGTCCGCGGACCGCTGGTCATCGGCGGCCGCACCGAAGGGGCCACGCCCGGCGTCTTCTCGATCAAACGCCAGCTGTCCGACCTGGAAGTCCTCCTCGGAAGCGAAGAGTCGCGCGCCAGCGGCATCGCCGCGGAGCTCCAGACCGTCGAAGAAGAGCTCCGCGCCGCCGATGACGCTCGCATCCTCGGAGAAGAGCGGGCGCGCACGGCCGAGCAGGAGCTGCGCGATCGCCGCGGCAGCCGCGAACGCGCCACCGCCGAGCTGAAGCGGTTCGAGAACGACTTCACCGTCGCCTCGGAAGAAGCGACGCTGTACGCCGAAGAAAAGGACCAGCTCCTCGGCCGGAAGAACGCCGCTCTCGAAGATCTGATGCGGCTGCAGGAGGCGGAGGCACTGGCACAGGGGCAGATCCGCAGCCACGAGGAGCAGCTCGTCGCTGCGCGCGCCGCCTTCGAGCAGGTCACGGACGTTGCCTCCAAGGCTCGAGTCGACGTCGAAACGGCTTCCGGAAATGTGAACGCCATGCAGCGCGAGCACGAGAATCTCTCGCGCATCGTGATCTCGCTCGGCGCCCGCACCGCGCAGCTGCGGCAGGAAGAGGAATCTCTCGAAGGCAAACAGCAGGACACCAGCGTGGCCGTCGAAAACGCCCGCGGGCAGCTGGACACGTCGCTGTCCCGCCTGCACGAGCTCTCCGAAGTCCGCGTGGCCCTGGAAGCGGAAGTGTCCGATCTGGACGCCCGCGTCCAGGAGCTGCAGGCGCGTGCCGTGGTTTCGCGGGAGATGTGGAACACGGCCAAGGACGCCCTGTTCGAGTCGGAGCGCCGCGCCGATCGTGCTTCATCGGCGTTCGATCTTCTACGCGAGCAGATCGCGCTCGACCTTCACGCCGGAATCGACGCGCTGGCCGACGTCGAGCCTCCCGCCGGGGAAGAGGCACGCGGCGCGCTTGACGCCGAAGTGGCGAAGCTGAGCGACCAGATCGAGAAGATCGGGCCGGTGAACGTGCTGGCCATCGAGGAGCATCAGGAGCTGGAGGGGCGTGAGTCGTTCCTGCGCACGCAGCGGGACGATCTCGTGCAGTCGATCGAATCGCTGCGCCAGACCATCCGCAAGATCAATCTCACCTCGCGCGAGCTGTTCCGCGATGCGTTCAATGCGGTGAACGAGTCGTTCGGGCAGATCTTCACATCGCTCTTCGGCGGCGGCACGGCACGCATGCAGCTGCTCGACGAGGAGGACGTCCTCGAGAGCGGAATCGAGCTCGTGGCGCAGCCGCCCGGCAAGAAGAACCAGTCCATCGCCCTGCTCTCCGGCGGCGAGCGCGCGCTCACCGCCATCGCCCTGCTGTTCGCCATCTTCCGCTACAAGCCCTCTCCCTTCTGCATTCTCGACGAGGTCGACGCGCCGCTCGACGAGGTCAATACCGAGCGTTTCGTCCGGCTGGTGCGGGAAATGTCGCGCGACACGCAATTCATCGTCATCACGCACTCGCGCCGGACGATGGAAGCAGCCGATGTCCTCTACGGTGTCACGATGGAAGAGGCAGGCTGCTCGAGGCTGGTGTCGGTTTCGTTCGCGGAACTGGAAGCGTAGGAGTGCGGGCGTCCGCGCGGCGACCTATCTAAGCGATCGGGCGCGGGACGCCCGATCGCGGCGGGCGAGACGCCCGCACTCCAAAGAAGCGCCGGGCCCGGAGGCCCGGCTTGCGGACGAGGACGTCTCGCTCTCCTACACACGGCGCGGATGTTAGGCAGGTTCGGCCGGCCGTTCTGTGAGGCGGATCACGGCGCGGGCAACGATCCAGGCCACAACCAGGCCGAGGAGCGCCGAGGCCAGCACGTCGGAAGGCCAGTGGCGGAAGGCCAGCATGCGCGAAGCGCCCACGGCTGCGGCGAGAACCACACCGATCACGCGCAGGGGAATGCTCGAGGACGCGAAGAGCAGAACGCCGGCGAGCGCGAAGGCGCCTACAGTGTGCCCGCTCGGGAACGACGTCGCCGAGATCCGCGCGTGAGTGAACGGCCCCAGCCAAAGCTCCGGTCTGGCCCGGCCTACGAGAAATTTGATGATCTGCCCGAGAGCTCCCGCGGCGATTCCGGCGATGGCCATGGCAATGCCGTACTCCGTCCAGCGTCGGCAACGATAGACCACCCCCGCCAGCACGAAGAAGATCACCACCAGCGCCGGGTTGATCCCGCCTCCAAAGCGGTTGAAGATGCGAATGGTGGCGTCGACGGCCGGCGACTCCGCCGACTCGCACCAGGCCATGACGGGCGCATCGACGAACCGCCACGTGATCGCCACCAGCAGCACACCGGCGGCAAACATCACGGCGATCGGAAGCGGCGCCGCCGCGTCGCGAAATCGCGCCTGGCGCGCAATCGTCCAGGGCTCGCCGAAATCGCGGGACGTCCAGGCCGATGACGACTGCAGCATGGCGACGGCGAGCGCTCCCGCCACGAACCAGAAGACGACATCCCACCGCGGCTGCTCGCGCCCGAGGAACGACAGCTCGTCGATGCCGAGGTTTGCGCGGCAGCAGAGCTCGTTGACGGTCAGCACCGGCGCCGGCCACCAGACCGACAGGACCAGCAGCGCCACGAACGCTGCCGAAGCCACCGCCCGCTTACCGTCGATAGACATCGAACCATTTCCCGATCATACGAACGGCCGCGACTTGTCGATATTGCGCCAATACCGGCGCGATCTCCTTCGCGTGACCGCGGCTCGTCACGATGACGGCCGGCCTGGAGGCGGCGCTCGAGAGATCCGCCGGAGAGGCGTACTGAACACGCTCGAGATCGCGCGGCATGTCGTGCGTCCAGAGATGCGGCGCGGTGTAGAGGGCGATGCGATCGCCCGGTACCTGCTGCCGCGCCAGCGCCGCCACCAGCGGGCGGGTCGACGCGATCTCATTGATCACCGGCATCAAGACCGCGGCCGCGTAGACGAACATCGCGATCGGAACGAGGCCAAGTGCGATCGTCGACGCGAGCAGCGTCTTCGTCCGCACCACCACGATGAGCGCCACGATCGCCGCCGCGATCAGCACAATGAACAACAGGCGCACGGACGACAGCCGCAGGTACGCCGATTCCGGTCCTTTGATCCGCGAAGGCGAGACGGCCAGGCCCGCCGCACCGATGATCACCAGCAGCACCAGCATGAAGCCGTTCGCCGCGCGCCCCCACTCCGTCCACGCGTCCTGCGCTTCGGCGTCGACGAAATGGCCGATCAGCAACGCCACCGGCGGCACGAGCGCCATCATGTAGACATCCAGTTTGCTGCTGATGATCGAGTAGGGCAGAACGACGGCAACGATCCAGCTGACGCAGAATCTTGCGCCTTCGGCGGCCTGGTGGCGGCGATAGAGCGCCACCACCGCCACCACGAACAGCAGAAACCATGGAAAGAGAAATCCCGGCGAGTGCGCGACGTAGTACCAGGGGGGCGACCGGTGCACCCATGCGCTCAAGGCCCGATTCGCCAGCTGCTTCTGCAGCACCTCATGCGTGTAGCTGCCGCCGCCGCGCACGATCGCCGGAACGAACCAGAGCAGCGGAATGGCGATCATTGCCGCAGCGGCGGCGACGTACCCGCGGCGCGGCGCCCGCCTGCGCCGCCACCACTCGAGGGCGAAGAGGACGATGGCCAGCACCGGCGCCATCGGCCCCTTGACCAGCGTGGCCACGCCGAGAGCCACACCGGCAACGAGCAGCGCCCGCGGTTCATCCCGCTCGAAAAACCTGAACATCAGCCACGCCGCCACGGTGAGCAGCAGGGTGAACGAGACATCCATACGAGCGCTCTGCGCGGAGCCCCACACGAGCACCGAAGTGCCGCAGACGAACGCGGCCGCAATCGACGCCTTCGAATCGAAGAGCTCGGCGGACATCGCCCTGACGAGCCACAACAGCAGCGCGAACGTGACGAGCGACGGGATCACGTAGGGCCAGACCGAGTAGACACCGAACGGAACCGTCAGCAGGTCGACGATCCAGAAGTGAAGTGGCGGCTTGTGGGTGAACGGCTGCCCTTCCAGCGTAGGCAGAAACCATGTGCCAGTGGCACGCATCTCGCGGATGACTTTCGAGTATTTGGTCTCGTCCCCGACGAAGAGCTCGCGGGTGAAGGGGGTGATCAGGGTCGAGGCGATGACGATCGCCACCGCGATCCCGAGGATGCGCTGCCGCGGCATTGGGCGCGCATTGTACGCGACACGGCAGGGTCGAGAGCGGCGTCACGGGCAACGATTCGTTACCGTGATTCCCGGCACTGTAGGAAGTGACTGTAGGGTTCAAACGACTGTAACCAAACAGTTTAGGCACACTCAAAATCGGCGACGCGCCCGCCGGCCCGGTGCTAGAATGCGCCCGGTAATTGGTACTTCGAAGGAGGAAGAATCGATGTCGAATCGTACCGCTGACGTTCAACAGACTCTCACGACAGAAGACCCCGAATTCCGCCAGTGGGTTGAAGAGCATCATCGATGCGAAGACCGGCTGACGGAACTGTACGGCAAGGGCCAGGTCACTGATGATGAAGAGATCGAAGAGAAACGGTTGAAGAAGCGGAAACTCTTTTTGAAGGATCAGATGGCGGAGCGGATTCGCTCTTACGGATCGGCCCACGTGGCGTGATCGCGTAATTTGCGATCTGGTGAGAGGCTCCGGGCGACCGGAGCCTTTTTGTTGGCAAAGTGGCGCGAAGCGAGTGGGCACAAAGTGTCATCCCGAGCCGGTTAACGGCCAGGGGCCGATGGAGCGGAAGTGACACTGTCATTCCGAGCCGGCGGAACCCCGGAGGGGTGGAGCGCGGCGAGGAA
>JADGOA010000398.1 GCA_017883215.1 Thermoanaerobaculia bacterium
GTCCCCTCGCCCCGCGGCGCGATACGCTCCCTCACGATGGTCGAACGTCCGCGGGGCGAGGGGATGCAAGGGGAGTGGGGTACCGCAAACCCCAGCTTTTCCCGGGAATCAGCTCGATTTTCGGCACCCCACTCCCCTTCATCCCCTCGCCCCGTGCGGCGCTGTTCAGCGTGGTCGCTCGATTGGGAGCACGGGGCGAGGGGACCGGCTCAGAGCACGATTCTTGGGGAGAGTCGAAATGGAAGTGATCCTCATCGATTCACCCGTTGCGAACGTTGCCAACATCGCCCGCGCTCTCCGCGCATGCGGTGCGAACCTGCACGTCACCCGCGATCCGGGCGCAATCTCCCGCGCGCGCAAGCTCGTGCTGCCGGGCGTCGGCACGTTCACGGCAGCGATGCGCTGGCTCGAAGAGACGCGCATCGACGAATCGATCCGCGATGCGGTCACCAGCGGTGCCGCCCTCCTCGGCATCTGCGTCGGCCATCAACTCCTGTTCGACGTGTCGTACGAGATGGGCGAGACGCGAGGCCTCGGCCTCGTGCACGGTGAGGTGAAGCAGTACGAAGGAACCCTCCCCGTTCCTCAGATCGGCTGGAACTGCGTGACGACGGGTAGTCGAGCGGGCAGCCCCTCACCCGACTCTCCCCTCTTCGACGGCATCCCCAACGGCACCGCCTTCTATTTTGTAAACTCTTACGCGGCCGCGAACGTCGAATCCGAAATCGCCCGCGCCGATTACGGCGGACCGTTTACCGCTGCCGTCCAGAACGGCCGCGTTTTCGGCGTGCAGTTCCATCCGGAGAAGTCGTCGACGGCCGGTTTGCGCGTGCTGCGCAACTATGTGGAGAAAGTGCGATGAGCGTGAACGGCGACGGCGGATCGGCGTCCACAGAAACCGCAGTCCGCGGTCTGCGGTCTGCGGTCTTCGACGTCATCCCGTCGCTCGATCTGCTCTACGGCCGGGTCGTCCGGCTGAGGCATGGCGACTTCAGAACGGCGAAGGTCTACGGCGAGCCGGATGGGGTCCTCGACGCGCTGAACGTTCCGGCCGGTTCCCGGCTTCACGTCGTCGACCTCGAAGGATCGCGAAACGGAAGACCCGTCGCGACGGATATCGTCCGGCGATTGGCGCATCGCGACCTGCGCGTGCAGATCGGGGGCGGGATTCGCTCGATCGACGACGCGCGGCGATGGCTCGACTGCGGTGCCGAAAAGATCGTGGCCGGCACGGTGGCAGCTGACTCGCCGCGATTGCTCGCGGCGCTCGTCGAGGCGTTCGGCACCTCGCGCATCGTCCCTGCGGTCGACGTGCGCGACGGAATCGTCCGCGTGGCGGGGTGGGAGCGGACGGCGGAGACATCGATCGAGGAGGTGTTCCGCAGGATCGAAGTGCTCGCCGTCGAGGAAGTGCTCGTCACCGACATCAGCAGGGACGGCGTCCTCCGCGGTCCGTCGTTCGAGCTCTATCGTGAGCTGCGCCGCAAGAGCCGCGTCCGCGTGATCGCCTCCGGCGGCGTATCGAACATCGGCGACGTGGTCTCGCTCGCACGAATCGGAAACGTGAGCGGCTGCGTGATCGGCAAGGCGCTGCTCGAGCAGCGGATCGATCTGAAGACCGCGCGTGGGCGGGTCGCCACTCCGAACGCCATCCCCGAGCGCGTGATCCCCTGCCTCGACGTTCGCGACGGCCGCGTCGTGAAAGGGGTGAACTTCGTCGACATACGCGACGCCGGCGATCCGGTCGAGTCGGCGCAGCGCTACGAAGCCGAAGGAGCCGACGAGCTGGTGATCCTCGACATCTCGGCGACCGATGCGAACCGCCAGACGGCGCTCGAGACGGTTCACCGGGTCGCCGACGCGATCTTCATTCCGCTCACCGTCGGCGGAGGCGTCCGGACGAAGGAAGACTTCCGCGCGATGCTGCGCGCAGGCGCCGACCGCGTGGCCATCAACACGGCAGCGCTTCGGGGGCCACCGCTCATCGCAGAATGCGCGGCGGAGTTCGGCGTCCAGGCGGTGGTGCTCTCGTGCGACGCAAAACGGGTCGGCGAGCACTGGCTGGCCACGGTCCGCAGCGGAAAAGAGCTCACGGCTGTGAACGCCGTCGAGTGGTGCCGGCGCGCCGAGGAGCTGGGAGCGGGAGAGATTCTCCTGACGTCCGTCGATCGCGATGGGACGAATGCCGGATTCGATCTCGAGCTGCTGCGCGCGGTCACGAGCGTTCTCAAGATCGGCGTCATCGCATCCGGGGGCGCGGGGAAGCTCGACGACTTCCGCGACGCCATCGAGACCGGCGGCGCGCGTGCGGTCCTGGCGGCATCACTCTTTCACGATCGCGTCCTGACGGTTGGGGATGTGAAGAGATATCTCGAGGTGGAGGGGATTCCGGTGAGGAAGTGACACGATCGCCGCACGGCGGCGATCGTGTCATCCTGAGCCGGCGAAACCCCGAAGGGGTGAAGCGCGGCGAAGGATCTCCCACCCGTAAGCCCGGCCCGGGTGGAAGGATGAGCATTGCCACATTGCGGGGGATTCCTCGCCGCGCTACGCCCCTCCGGGGCTTCGCCGGCTCGGAATGACACATATGAACGATCTGAAATTCACCAACGGCCTCATCTCCGCCATCGTGCGCGACGCGAAGACAGGAGCGATCCTCACGCTTGCGTACATGAACGAGGAATCGCTGCAGAAGACGCGCGAAACCGGGGAGACCTGGTTCTGGAGCCGCAGCCGCGGCGAGCTGTGGCACAAGGGAGCGACTTCGGGGAACACGCAACGCGTCGTCCATATCGCCGCTGATTGCGATGGCGATGCGCTCGTCGTGACGGTCGATCCGGCGGGCCCGGCCTGTCACACGGGAGCCGAATCGTGTTTCGCTGACGTTCCCCCGCCGGCGCTCGATCTCGATCGCCTCATGAAAGTGCTGAAAGATCGACAGGCGAAGCGACCGGAGAAGTCGTACTCGACGTACCTGTTCAACGAAGGGCGCGACAAGATCCTGAAGAAGATCGGCGAGGAAGCGACAGAGGTCGTGATCGCCGCGAAAGGTCAGGGAGGCGAGAGGATGACCTCCGAGATCGCAGACCTGCTCTTCCATCTGTCAGTCCTGCTCGTCGACGAGGGACTCGACTGGAGCGACGTCGGAGCGGAACTGGCGAAGCGGGCGCGTTAGGTTCCGTCAAGCGACGGCTGGGAGCCGTCGCACCGGCCGGCTGGGAGCCGGCGGTCCGCCGGTTGACACTGTCATTCCGAGCCGGCGGAACCCCGGAGGGGCATACGCGCTAACTGAACACCGCCGGCTCGCGAAAAGAACGGCGCGTGCCCGGTCCCCTCGCCCCGTGCTCCCAATCGAACCGCCGCACTGAACCGATCCGCACGGGGCGAGGGGATGAAGGG
>JADGOA010000399.1 GCA_017883215.1 Thermoanaerobaculia bacterium
GATTCCTCGCCGCGCTCCACCCCTCCGGGGTTCCGCCGGCTCGGAATGACAGTGTCACTTCCGCTCCATCGGCCCCTGGCCGTTCACCGGCTCGGGATGGCACGTTCACAAAGGCCCGCAGCCTCACTCACGCCGGAATCTTCTCGATCACCACGGCTGTGCCGTGGAGTGCGGGCGTCTCGCCCGCCGTCGCCGGGCGTCCCGCGCCCGGCGACTCATCGAACATGGCCATCCGGCGCGGGACGCCGGATCGCGGCGGGCGAGACGCCCGCACCCCAATGCCAGGACGTACCCGCCTTACGCGTCGGCCGTCCGCAACATGTGCAGCGTTCGGTGCCAGCGGGAGCGCTGGAAATACCAGAGCAGGGCGATGGCGATCGGAACGAACGAGAAAACGAACAGGATGCCGGCCACGCTCTGGATGCTGGTGTGCATTCGCGCGTAGATGTCGAGGTCGAGCGAGACGATCTCGAGGTCGTTCATCGCCGCCCCTCCTTTCCCTTCGCGATACCAGGCGAGGAAATCGACATCGTGCATGAGGCGCCAGGCGAAGGCCATGCTGTGGATCTGCACGAAAAACGCGACGAACGCGCCGAGCGGCCGCTCGATCTCCGGGATCCGCCATCCCACCCCGGCCAGCGCCTTGTAGAAAAAGATGCCGGCCAGGACGAACTCGGCGGCGTGCCCGGCGCTGGCGACGACGAGCTCGCGTCTCCATTCGGCGCTGACCATCAGGAGCCAGACAAGGAGCAGTACGCCGATGAGGATCATGCTCTTCCGGTTCGATCGGAAGAGCCACATGCCGTAGCCGAAGACAGCGACGATGGCGACGGCGATCAAGGGATGGAAGTTGCCATAGTGCGTCCAGCCGCCGCCGTAGACGAAGTCGAAAGCCGGCAGGGAAGGGATCCCGAACAGCCATCCCACGGCGGCGTGACCGAATTCGTGGAACAGCGTCACGATCAGCGAAAAAACGACGCGCGTGAAGGGAATGGCGTAGGTGATCATCGCCGCGACGAGACCGGTTCCGAGGACGGTGAGCTCGGTACGGCCGAGGCGCCCGTCGCGGACATCCTCGTCCTCTCTGGGGTCGTTGGCAGCGCGGAACGTAGCGAACGCCGCCTCGTCGAAGACCTCGGGCACGCTTGCCGGATGCGTCGCGTAATGCCCTTCGTGCAAGCCGACAGTGTTCGTTTCCGATCCGCGTTCGCTGAAGCGCTGTGTGGAAGGGGAGGGGCGGAGCGGCTGTGCCGGCGTGGTGTGCGCCACCGGCTCCGGCAGTGGGCGCGCCGCCGAATCGGTCTCTGTCACCTCCGGCGACCATTGCGGCACGTCTGCCGCGGGGGGAGCAACTGCGTCCCACGCGGCAACGGCGTCATTGACCGCCGGGGGCGGGGTGTCGCGGTGGTACTTCGCGAACACGATTCCGCAACGCGCACAATCGACGGCAGTCGACGGCTGATCGAACCCGCACTTCGGACAGAGCATCGGTTGCCATCGATTGTATGCCGGGGTCGCGGAAGGATCGCGTCAACATCCGTCGAGGGACGTCCTGAGCACAGTCGCCCGTGCAGCGCGAGTGCTGTACACGTCGGCATCTGAATGACGCAGCGCGCTGGAGTGGGCGCGTGCTCAGCATGACGCAGAACCCTAGAGTGGGCGCGTGCTCAGCGCGATCGGCAGCGGATAGGAACCGACCTGTGTCCCCTTGTCGAGATGCACACGCATGTGCATGGCGATGACTTCGCCCGCGGGAACATAGGGACGGCTGATCCAGCTCTCGGTCCCGGCAACGGTCATCGTGGTGTCGCCGAACGTCAGCTCGACCATCTTGAAGGCCGGTATCTGGGGCTCGGCCTGCAGCAGGTACCCGGCGCGGCTGTTGGTTCGTACCCGGATGACGATCGGCTCGCCGACGTCGATGTAGCCGCGGGCGATGTCCACTTCCGTCACGTCGATCGTTGCGGCAGGACTGTCCACCGTCAGGATCGCCCGAGCGATCACGTTCACGGAGACCCGCATCGGCGCGGTGGCAGAGCCGGCGAAGATCTCGGCCGCCGTGAAGATCACCAGCAGTGCTGTCGAGAGGCGTAGGAGTGAAGTGCGCATGAGCTGTCCGTTTGTTGGCTTGGAGTAGTCCAAGGAACAAGCCATATGCTCGTTTGCACTTAACAGATGTGGTGTCAATGAGTTAAGAGTATTGGGCTCGGTTCCTTACTGTCCTAAAATCGAACAGGCGTCGAAGTTTCGTGCGCTGGCCGATCGTCCCGTGCCGCCGCCGGGCGTTTTTGTTGGAGCCGGGCTCACAACCGGGAGCTCGACCGCGGCGAGTCGGACTACCCGACTGGTTGACCGCCGCGCTGTATGGCCGACGGCTCTTTGGCTGACTGCCGCTCGCCATTTCCGGGTTTTCGATACTCGAACATTCCGCCTACGCAGAGATAGAACAGCGTGTCGGGCTCATTGAGCGAATACATCACCCGGCCCGCGCCACGGGTGGCCGCGCTGATGAATGCCGTTCCATCCTCCTGCACAAGCATCACGTCGCCTTGAAACTCCGCGGGAATCACTGTGAGGAGGCGCAGGAACTCGGTCGCTGAGATCGAGCGGTCGATGACGATGCGGTCGACATCGATGTCGTCCTGCAGCAGCAGCAACGCGTCGTCGACCACGGATCGGGTGTTGAGACGCAACATTCGAACGGCGGCATCGTCGGGATGTGACCAGTTCTCCCGTTTGTCCTCACCAGCCGTGAAAATGACGGTGAGCCGACGGCTGTCCTTTTCTTCTGTGAGCTCGAGATTCATGGTTCACTCCTTCTGCCGTGCGTTTCCTCATCACATGGCGCGGAAAAGGGCTGCCACTGAGCGATCTCCACGCAAGATCCTGGCAAGGAGTGACTTATGAAATTCGGTGGAGCAGCGCGGCGTGTTCGGAATGATAGCGACCGTTCGATAATCGAACAGATGTCGGATCACGCAACGGGCACGGCTCGCACACGGTTTTGATAACTGTCTCGAGATGAGACGTTTGGGGTTGTCCAGCCAGTGGCAGCGTTCTCGCTCTTCTGTTGGCCGGAGGTCGTGTCATGAGCAGAGCCGCTGACCAGGAACACCGCGAACCAATACACCAACAGACGATGCTATTGGTGGAGGACGATCCCATCGTCGCCGCGGGCGTCGCTGCCATGCTGGAGCGCGAGGGTCGAACGGTCGTGGTTTGCAACGATGCGGCCTCGGCTGAAGTCGCATTGAGCAAGCAGCTCTTCACGCACGTCGTGACCGACCTGCAGCTTTCGGCCGCACCGTTCGAAGGAGTGCAACTGATCGAAGCCGTCCGTCGATCGCAGCCGGAAAGCCGGATCATCGCGATGAGCGGATACGCCTCGCAGA
>JADGOA010000400.1 GCA_017883215.1 Thermoanaerobaculia bacterium
TCAGCGTTTTCGCGCTGAAGAGGATGAATCCGACGGCGCGGTCGTTGCCGCGGATGAGTGCGAGCTGCCGTCCGATCTCTTCAGCAGCGATACTGTTCGGCCGTCCCGTGCCTACGCGATAGATGCTCATGCCGACGACGATGCCGCGGCTGCGAGTGTCCTGACGCGTCCACCAGCGCAGAAGAGCCGGGAAGCTCTGCTCCCGTTTCGCGATCGGCCAGTAGAGCTGCGGGGCGAGATAGTCGACCCACCCGTTCTGCAGCCAGAGGCGCGAGTCGGCGTAGATCCGGGCGTAGGCGTCGAGGCCGCGAATCTGGCGTGGATGGCCGGGGCGCCAGATGCCGAAGGGGCTGATGCCGACTTCGACCTTCGGCTTGATGGCCTTGACGGTGCGATAGAGGTCGCGCACGAATCGGTTGATGTTGTCGCGGCGCCACGCCTCGCGCGTGAGCGCCCCCCCGCCGGCGCGATAGGCCTGCCATGTGGCGTCGTCGGGAAAATCGACGTCGCGGCCGGACGGGTCTTTTTCCGGATAGGGATAGAAGTAGTCGTCCAGGTGGACGCCGTCCACGTCATAGGTCTGCGGTCTGCGGTCTGCGGCTTTGTTAGAATCGCGCCGCTTGGAGTGCGGACGTCCTCGTCCGCATCCGCCGGACGTCCCGTCCGGCGGTGATTGACGACAGAAAACGATCGGACGGGGACGTCCGATCGCAGCGGACGCGGACGTCCGCACTCCACGGAGGATTGGATGCGTTTCGTCGCAAAGTCGCTGCTCGTTCTGCTCCTGATCACGGTCCCGACATCGCTGCTCGCACAGGAGGCCCTCTCGGCGGACACCCGCGCCGCGATCGACAAGGCCGCCGCCGAGATTCTCGCGAAAACGGGCGCGCCGAGTGCCTCCATCGCCGTCGTGAAAGACGGGAAGATCGCCTACGAGCACGCTTATGGAACGGCGAACCTGGAAGCGAAGACGCCCGCAACGCCACAGATGCGCTACAGCATCGGATCGATCTCGAAGCAGTTCACAGCGGCGGCGGTCCTGCTCCTGGCCGAGGAAGGGAAGCTCTCGCTCGACGACAAAGTGGTGCGCTGGCTGCCCGAACTGACGCGGGCGAAGGACATCTCCATCCGTCAGCTTCTGTCGATGACCTCCGGCTATCAGGACTTCTGGCCGCAGGATTACGTCATGCCGATGATGCTGAAATCGGCGACGGCGCAGGACATCCTGAACGGTTGGGCGCGCAAGCCGCTCGACTTCGAGCCGGGGACGAAATGGCAGTACAGCAACACCAACTACGTCGTGGCCGGCGTCATCGTGGAGCGCGCGGCCGGCATGCCATTGATCGACTTCCTGCAGAAGAGGATCTTCACACCGCTGCAGATGACCAGTGTGACCGACACCGACGCGGGAGCCCTCGGTCCCGGAGAACCGATGCGCTACATGCGCTACGCGCTGGGCCCGCTGCGCACTGCGCCGAAGGAAGGAAAGGGCTGGATGTTCGCCGCCGGCGAGCTGGCCATGACGGCACACGACCTCGCTACGTGGGACATCTCGCTGATCGATCAGAGCATCCTCCAACCGCCCTCCTACCGCGCCCTGGAGACCGAAGTGCAGCTGAACAACGGGGTCGGAACGCGGTACGGACTCGGCGTCAGCGTCGCCATGACGGACGGGCGCCGCAGTATTTCTCACGGCGGCGAAGTGTCGGGCTTCACGGCGAACAACACGGTCTACCCCGATAACCGGGCGGCGGTGGTCGTCCTCACGAATCTCGACGCCACCAGCACATCGAGTCAGCTGGCAACGCGGATCGGAAGCCTCCTTTTCACCACCGCGGATCCTGCGGCGCAGGCCGCGCTCGATCAGGCCAGGAACATTTTCGACGGGCTGCAGCTGGGAAAGGTCGATCGTTCGCTCTTCACGCCGAACGCGAACGCTTACTTCTCCGAACAGGCGCTCAAGGATTTCGCGTCGAGCCTCGCTCCTCTCGGCAAGCCGCAGGAGTTCGTCCAGCAATCGCAGAGCCTGCGCGGCGGCATGACGCTCCGCAATTTCAGAGCGAAGTTCCCCCAGAAGACTCTCCGCGTCTGGACCTTCACGATGCCCGACGGAAAGATCGAACAGTACATGGTCGCGGCCGCCGAATAGGGCACGGCTGCGCCCTGGGAAACTGAAGGTTGCCGCGCGGCCACCGCGCATGCAAATTGTAGGAGGAGACTCCTCTCATGCGCCGCTCACTCGTCCTCTGCTTCGCTGCGCTCTTCCTCATCACCTCCATCGCGTCTGCCGCGAATGCCCTGCCCGCATCCAGAGGGACGGGCAAGGAGCTGCTCGTGTCCACCGCCTGGCTCGAGCAGCACCTGCGCGACGCGAACGTCACGGTTGTGGAGATCGGTGACCCGCAGAATTTCGCCGAATCGCACATCGCCGGCGCTCGCTTCGTCGCGGCGAAGGATCTCGTCGTCAAGCGCGATGGCATCGCCAACGAGGTTCCGGATGCCGCCACGCTGGCGAAGGTTTTCGGAGAGGCGGGGCTTCCCGACCGGGGAAGAATCGTCATCTACGCACGTGAGCTCATCCCCGCAACACGAGCATTCTTCACGCTCGAGTACGCGGGCCGCCGCGGCGATTGCGCGCTGCTCGACGGCATGTTTGCGAAATGGAGCGCCGAGAAGCGCCCCGTCGAGGGCGGCCCCCCCGCCTCCGCTGCGGCCACATTCACCGTCCATGTCGATCCCGGCCTCGTCGTCGCACTCGCACCGATGAAAATCCTCGTCGCTGCTGCAGCCTTGAGCCCCTCGCAATTTGCAGTCGTCGATGCGCGCCCGGCCGTCAACTTCGACGGAACGGAACCCGGAGAAGACATCACCCGCGGCGGACACATCCCCTCCGCCGTGAACGTGCCTCATTCCGCAAACACCGCCGGCGGCGTCTTCCGCCCCGCCGGCGAGCTGGCCACGCTTTATCGCAAGGCCGGCGTTGCCGACTCGGCGACTGTCATCACCTACTGCCGCACCGGCATGCAGGCGTCGGTCGACTACTTCGCTCTCCGCTATCTGGGCCGGACCGTTCATCTCTACGACGGCTCGTACAGCGAGTGGAGCGCCGCCGCGGACACGCAGGTGGCGAAGTAGCCGCGGGGGCTGCAAAGACGCCGGAGGCGTCGCCGCAGGCGACCCCCGGTTTGCGGCCGGCCTCGCCCGGTCTCTGCACCACGGCAAGGTGCCACGTAACAGCATGCGTTGTGGGATTCTCCAGCACCCCGGCAGGGCATATGCGCTAACCTAAACGCTCCGCCTCGGAGCAGAGTCACGAGCTCGGTCCCCTCGCCCCGCGGCGCGAGCGCGCTCAATCACGCTGTACGAACGTCCGCGGGGCGAGGGGAT
>JADGOA010000401.1 GCA_017883215.1 Thermoanaerobaculia bacterium
GACCGCGGACCGCAGACCGCGGACCGATCTGCCATCTCGCCCTGACCCGAGGTACCATCACTACCCGCACGCGCGTCTCGCTCCTCCGGCACCGAATCACGGAATGAGCAAGAGCAACTACCGCAATCTCGAAGTCTGGCAAACCGCGCGTTTCCTCGCCCGAGATATCTACCGCGCAACACGCATCTTCCCGCGGGACGAACGGTTCGGAATCGTGCCGCAGATGCGGCGTGCTGCAGTCTCAATTCTCTGCAACATCGCTGAAGGCGCTGGCCGGTGGTCCGCCCGCGATCAGAAGAACTTCTACGTCATCGCACGCGGCTCCGCGCTGGAACTGGAGTCGCAGCTCGTGATCGCTGAGGACGTCGATTACATGTCGCCCGAAGCTGCTGCTGAGCTCGCCGACCGCACATGCGAGGTGGCTCGCATGCTCAATGGGCTGATTCGTTATCTCAACAGCGGCCGAAAATGAACCAGCCTGGGGTCTGGGGTCCGCGGTCTGCAGTCTGCGGTCTGCGGTCTGCGGTCCGCGGTCTGCCGCGTCAGCGCCGAATGCGATCGATGTCGCGCCGTTCCTTTTTCGTCGGACGGCCGCTGCCTCGTTCCCGGACGACCACCGCGGCGATCTGGACTTCCTGTTTCGGCGTCTCGTCGATGTACATCGTCCGAGCGACTTCTTTCGAGGTGTTCGTCTCTGGTGTGCCGGCCACGACAACGCGGCGGAAATGCGTTCCATGCAGGAATTCGATGACGTCCCCCTCGCGCACGGGCGTGGACGGCTTCACCCGCTGGCCGTTGATCTTGACGTGACCTCCCTTGCAGGCTTCTGTCGCTTCGGTCCGATGCTTGAAGAGACAAACGAACTTGAGCCAGTGGTCGATGCGATGGCGTTCGGTCATGGGTGAGAGCTCCTCACGACGGCACGGTCTCAGAGAGGCATGGGGTATGAGGCATGAGTAAGCCATGCCTCGTACCCCAATACAGGCCACTAGTACCGCTTCGTCCGCATAACTTCTCTGCATCGAACGACTTGGGGATGTCATCCGCTCCGCTCCCGCATATAATCGTGGGCCTTCGGAGGGACCGATGATCAAGGCAGACATCGTCAACAAGGTAGCCGAGGTGTCCGATATTTCTCGCGTGAAGGCGGCGCAGGCGGTCGACACCGTGATCGAGGGTCTTCGCAATGCTCTCGCTCGCGGACAGCGGATCGAGCTGCGCGGATTCGGCGTCTTTCAGGTCAAGCAACGGAAGAAAGGGATCGGCCGGAACCCCAAGACCGGTGTGGAAGTGAAGATCCCGCCCGGCAATACCATCCGTTTCAAGCCGGGCAAAGAGCTGCGCAATCTCCTGTGATGTCACATCTTCTGCGCGCGCGGTTCCTCCGCGCTGACGAACGCCGGCCATGCGCCGGCGTTTTTCTTTACGTCAACATCCTGAAAACGGCGCCTCTTGGCGCAACGTTTGGCCGCCCTGTTCGTATTCGATAGTGAAGTACCCCGCAGTCATTCCCTCCTCATTCCCCGCCGGCCCGGAGTTGGCACCGGGCCGGCACCTTCTCTCCCGCCCGGCCAGTTACTCAGTTACTCAGTTACTCAGTTGCTCAGTTACTCAGTTGCTCAGTTACCCGTGAATGAATCAGGGGCACCGCGTTTGCGGCAGCTCTTCTTCACCACAGATGCAGGTGCAGTTCCCAAAAAGTAACTAAGCAACTGAGCAACTCAGTAACTGGAAGGACGGGCGGTGTCGTGTAGCATCCCGCCGTGCAGCCCGACCAGACCGTTCTCGTCCTCGATTTTGGCTCGCAGTACACGCAGCTGATCGCGCGGAGAATCCGCGAGAACAGCGTCTACTCGATCGTTCTCCCGTTCGATCATCCGATCGAAAAAATCCGGGAGCTTCATCCGCAGGCGATCGTCCTTTCCGGCGGTCCGCAGTCCGTCTCCTCCGAAGCCGCCCCCTATTGCTCGCGCGAGATCTTCGAGCTCGGTGTTCCCATACTCGGCATCTGCTACGGCATGCAGCTGATGGCCTACCTGCTCGAGGGAAAGGTCGAACCTGCGGACGAGCGCGAGTACGGCCGAGCGGAGATCGACGTCACTGCCGATTCGCCGCTGTTCGCGAACACGCCCCCCCATCAGCGCGTCTGGGCCAGCCATGGCGACCGGATCCTGCGCGAGCCTCCCGGCTTCCGGACCATCGCCAGCTCGGACAACGCGCCGATCGCCGCATTCGAGAATCGCGAACGCGCCTGTTTCGGGATCCAGTTCCACCCGGAAGTCACCCACAGCGAGGCCGGCAACCAGATCATCAGGAACTTCCTGTTCGACATCGCCGGCTGCAAGCCGACCTGGGACCTTGGCGACTACCGGCGGAGGAAGGTGGCGGAGGTCCGGGAGCTCGTCGGTAAACGTCACGTCATCGCCGCGGTCAGCGGCGGGGTCGATTCATCGGTCGCTGCGCTCCTCGTCGCCGAAGCGATCGGCGATCAGCTCACCGCCATCTTCGTCGACAACGGCGTGCTGCGGAAGAACGAGGCCATCCAGGTGGTCTCGCGTCTGAGCGAAGGCCTCGGCATGCACATCGTGGCCGTCGACGCGCGCGAACGTTTCTACCGCCGCCTCGCCGGAATCGAAGAGCCCGAGATCAAGCGCAAGCGCATCGGCAACGAGTTCATCGCCATCTTCGAAGAAGAGGCGAAACGCATTCCAGACGTCGATTTCCTCGTGCAGGGGACGCTGTATCCGGACGTCATCGAGTCGGTGTCCATCAAGGGTCCTTCGGCCGTCATCAAGACGCACCACAACGTCGGCGGCCTGCCCGAGAAGATGGGCCTGAAGCTGATCGAGCCCGTCCGCGAGCTCTTCAAGGACGAAGTTCGGCGCCTGGGCATCGAGCTCGGGCTCGAGGAGGAGTTCGTCTGGCGTCACCCGTTCCCCGGGCCCGGCCTGGCGGTGCGCATTCTCGGCGAGGTGAACGCGGAGCGTGTGGAGATCCTCCAGAACGCGGACGAGATCGTGATCGACGAGATCCGCCGCGCCGGCCTCTACCGCGAGACCTCCCAGGCCTTCGCCGTGCTGCTGCCGGTGCGCAGCGTGGGGGTGATGGGCGACGAGCGGACGTACGAAAACGTCTGTGCCGTCCGCGCCGTGACGACAACCGACTTCATGACCGCCGACTGGTTCCGCATGCCATACGACGTCCTCGACCGCATTTCGCGCCGCATCGTCAACGAAGTGCGCGGCATCAATCGCGTCGTCTACGACATCTCGTCCAAGCCGCCGAGCACGATCGAGTGGGAATAGCGAGCCCGCGGATCGCTCGACACTGCGTGGACCCGCGAAGGCGAAGAACGAAGG
>JADGOA010000402.1 GCA_017883215.1 Thermoanaerobaculia bacterium
TTCTCGGTCAGGTCGTGCTCGACGAGGCGCCCCATCATGAAGAAGGCGGTGCGGTCGGAGACACGAGCGGCCTGCTGCATGTTGTGGGTCACGATCACGATCGTGACCTGCTGCTTCAGATCGTAGATCAGTTCCTCGATCTTCTGGGTCGCGATCGGGTCGAGCGCCGAGGCCGGTTCGTCCATCAGCAGCGCCTCGGGCTCGACAGCGAGAGCACGGGCGATGCAGAGCCGCTGCTGTTGTCCGCCCGACAATGCCAGCGCCGGCGCGGCCAGGCGATCCTTCACTTCATCCCACAGCGCGGCCCTGTGCAGAGCACGCTCCACGCGCTCGCGCAGTTCCGTGCGCCGGCCGATGCCGTTGATCCGAATCCCGTAGGCAACGTTGTCGAAGATCGACTTCGGGAAGGGATTCGACTTCTGGAACACCATGCCGACGCGGCGGCGCAATTCGACGACATCGAGCCGGCCGGCGTAGATGTCGGTGCCGCCCACGGAGACGCGCCCTTCGACACGCGTCGAGGGGATGGTGTCGTTCATCCGGTTCAGGCAGCGGAGGAATGTCGATTTTCCGCATCCCGAGGGGCCGATCAGCGCCGTGACTGAATTCGCCGGCACGGCCAGCGACACGTCGTGCAGCACCTGATTGCTGCCGTAGAAGAAGCGCAGGCCATCGACCTCGATCACGTCGGCGCTCATGCCCGGGTCATCCGTTCGAGGCGCCGCGTGGCGAGACGCGCGGCGATGGAGAAGACGAGGATCATGGCGATGAGCACCAGCGCGCCCGCCCATGCCTGCCGGTGCCACTCGTCGTACGGCGAGATGGCGTAGGTGAAGATCTGGACGGTGAGCGTCGAGATCGGCTGCCGTGGGTCGGCGGTGAAGAAGCGGTTGTTGAAGGCGGTGAAAAGCAGCGGGGCGGTCTCTCCGGCGATGCGCGCGATGGCCACGAGCACGCCGGTGATGATGCCGGGGAGGGCGGCCGGGACAACGACGCTGAACGTCGCCCGCGCCCGCGTGGCACCGAGGGCCAGCGCTCCTTCGCGCAAGGTCTCCGGCACGAGGCGCAGCAGCTCCTCGGTCGTTCGGACCACGATCGGAATCATCATGACGCCGAGGGCAAAAGCGCCCGCCAGCGCACTGAAGTGGCGCAGCGGCAGCACGACCACGGCATAGGCGAAGATGCCGATGACGATCGACGGGACGCCATTGAGGACGTCGGCGGCGAAGCGGATCGCGGACGCCAGCCGGTCGCGGAACTCGGCGAGGTAAATGCCGGTGCAGACGCCGATGGGAACCGCGAATGCCGCGGCGATGGCGATGACGAACAGCGAGCCGACGATGGCGTTGGCCATTCCGCCGCCGCTCTCGCCGACCGGCTTCGGCATCTCGGTCAGGAAGCTCCAGGAGATCGATGTCACGCCGCGCTCGATGACGTAGGCGAGGATGAGCGCGAGCGGCAGGAGAGCGAGCGCCACCGCGCCGAAACAGAGGGCCACGATGATGTGCGAACGGAGTTGCCGGCCCGTGATCACGCGAACCTCCGCGTCAGCAGGCGCGATGCGCCGTTGACGGCGATGGTGACGACGAACAGCACCAGCCCGATCTCCACCAACGCGTTCAGGTAGAGCGCATCCGTGGCCTCGGTGAACTCATTGGCGATGACGGCAGCCATGGTGTACTGCGGCGCGAAAAGGGACGCCGTGACCTGCGGGTTGTTGCCGATCACCATCGTCACAGCCATGGTCTCGCCCAGGGCGCGGCCGAGGCCGAGCATCACGGCGCCGGTGATTCCGCTGCGCGCGTAGTACAGCGCCACGCGGATCGCTTCCCACCGAGTGGCCCCCAGCGCGTACGCCGCCTCGCGTTGGGCTCGCGGCACCGATTGCAGGATCTCGCGCGCCACCGACGAGACGAACGGCACGATCATCAGCGCGAGGATCAGCGCGGCGGTCAACATTCCCACGCCGAGCGGCGGGCCGCTGAAGATAGGAAGCTTCCGGAGCGAATCGGGCAGCGCCACTTCGAGCCGGCGAACCAGGGGCGCCAGCACGAACACGCCCCAGAGGCCGTAGACGATCGACGGAATTGCTGCCAGCAGCTCGGTGAGAAACGCCAGCGGGCGGCGCAGCGCGTCGGGAGAGAGCTCGGCCACGAAAACGGCAATGCCGATGCCGACCGGCGCCGCGATCGCGATCGCCAGCAGCGACGAGTACAGCGTCCCCCAGATGAACGGCAGCGCGCCGAACTCGCCCGACACGGGATCCCACGTCGACCGTGTCCAGAATGAAAACCCGAACTTCGCGATCGACAGGCGGGACTCGTTCACCAGCACCACGGCGATTGCCGCCACGATCAGGAGTACGGTCGCCGAGATCGCGCCGAGCGCCAGGCGGAAGAATCGGTCGCTCGTCATCCGCTACGGCTTCACCCGACCGATCGCAGCGAGCTCGCTCTGAACCACGTTAGGCGGCAGCGGCGCGTATCCGAGAGCCGAACAATCCTTCTGGCCGTCGGCGAGCGCCCAGCGGAGAAAGTCCGCCATCGCCCCGGCGCGGCGTGTGTCCTTCGAATGCTCGCTCAGCAGGAGCCAGGTGAACGACGAGATCGGGTAGGCCTTCGGGCCGGGAGCGTTGGTGATCGACACGCGGAAGTCGGGGGGGATCGTCGCCCCCGCGGCGGCGGCCGTCACCGACTCGGTGGAGGCGCGGACGAATTGTCCGGCCGCGTTCCGCACGGCGCCGAAGCTGATGTTGTTCTGGAGTGCGTAGACGAGCTCGACGTAGCCGATGGCGCCCGGGGTCTGCCGCACCAGACCGGCTACCCCCTCGTTGCCCTTCGCGCCGACTCCGCCTGGCCACTGCACCGACGTGCTCGCGCCGACCGTCGATTTGAATGACGGAGAGACCTTCGAGAGGTAGTCGCAGAAGATGAACGTGGTGCCGGAGCCATCCGAGCGATGGACGACGGCGATCGGCAGATCGGGGAGCGTCGCACCGCGGTTCGCGGCGGCGATCCGGGCGTCGTTCCACTTCGTGATCTTGCCGAGGAAGATGTCGGCGAGCACGTCCGGCGTGAAGTTGAGCGTCGCCACCTTGGGGATGTTGTAGACCGGCACGACAGCGCCGAGCGTCGTCGGGAAGTGCAGCACCGGAGCGGGAGCCGCTTTCAGTTGTTCGTCGGTCATCGGGCTGTCGCTCGCGCCGAAGAAGACCGTGCCGGCTGTGAGCTGGCGAATGCCACCACCCGAGCCGATGGACTGGTAATTGATGCGGACGTCAGGGTGCTGTTTTCCATACTCGCTGAACCACTTCGAATACAGCGGATAGGGGAACGTGGCACCCGCGCCATTGATC
>JADGOA010000403.1 GCA_017883215.1 Thermoanaerobaculia bacterium
CGTGACCAGATTCCTGCAACAACGTCACTGTGAGTCGTCGCCGGATCGTATATAGCTTCCACCATGCAACTCCATCCCGTGGAGCTTCGCGCGCGGCGCTGTTGCTGGCGCTCGCGAAGGCGGCGGTAGGTTTCGCGGCGGGATCGATTGCACTGCTGTCATCGGCTCTCGATTCGGCGGGCGACATGCTCGCCTCGTTCGTGAATTCCGTCTTTCGTGCAGCAGAAGACGATCGGACGCGGACGTCCGATCGTTGCGGACGAGGACGTCCGCACTCCGCTACTCCACCGTCACGCTCTTGGCCAGATTGCGCGGCTGATCGATGTCGGCGCCGCGGCGCAGGGCGATGTAGTAGGCGAGGAGCTGTGTCGGGATCACCGTGAGGATGGGCTGGAGCGGCTCCACGGTCCACGGCACTTCGATCACTTCATCGGCGAGCTTCTTCATCGCCTCGTCCCCTTCGTCGCAGATGACGATGAGCTTGCCGTCGCGGGCCTTCACTTCCTGCAGGTTCGAGACGACTTTCTCGTAAACAGGCGTGTGGGTGGCGATGGCCACCACCGGCATGTTCTCGTCGATGAGCGCGATCGGGCCGTGCTTCATCTCGCCGGCCGGGTAGCCTTCCGCGTGGATGTACGAGATCTCCTTGAGCTTGAGCGCTCCCTCGAGCGCGATCGGGTAGTGCACGCCCCGCCCGAGGAAGAGAAAGTCCTGGGACTTGTAGAAGCGGTGGGCCAGCTCTTCGATGTGCTTTTCCTGTTTGAGGAGGAGGTCCTCGATCTTGTGCGGAATGACCAGCATCTCGTGCATGGCGAA
This sequence comes from Thermoanaerobaculia bacterium, assembly GCA_017883215.1. Taxonomy (GTDB): domain Bacteria; phylum Acidobacteriota; class Thermoanaerobaculia; order Gp7-AA8; family Gp7-AA8; genus JAJXWV01. The sequence continues at coordinate 817 of JADGOA010000403.1, forward strand.
GCGGATGTCGTCGCGGCTCTCGCCCCGCAATTGCCGCACGTAGAGCGAGAAGAGATAGAAGGCCGTCAGCTGCGTGGTGAAGGCTTTCGTCGAGGCCACGCCGATCTCCGGCCCGGCGTTCGTGTAGATCACGCCGTCGGACATGCGCGTGGCGGCGGATCCGATCACGTTGCAGATCGTGACCAGTGCCGCTCCCTTCCGCTTCGCCTCCTGCATGCCGGCGATCGTGTCGGCCGTCTCACCCGACTGCGTCACGCCGATGACGAGCGTGTGCTCGTCGACGATCGGGTTGCGGTAGCGATACTCCGAGCCGTAGTCGACCTCGATCGGGATCCGCGCCGCCTCTTCCAGCAGGAACTTTCCGACCAGCGCAGCGTGCCATGACGTGCCGCAGGCGACGATGTGCACGCGGCGGAACTTCGACCACTCCTCCGATGTGAACTGCAGGTCGTTGAAGAAGACCTGGCCCGATTCCTCGAACATGCGGCCGGTGAACGTGTCGCGCACCGCTCGCGCCTGCTCGTGGATCTCCTTGAGCATGTAATGGCGATAGCCTTCCTTCTCGGCCATCACCGCATCCCACAGGATCCGCTTCGGTTCGCGTGTGACCAGCTTGTCCTCGCCGTCGAAGATCTCCACCTTCTTCTGGTCCAGAACGGCGAACTCGCCGTCCTCCAGGTAGATGATGTTGCGGGTGTATTCGAGCAGCGGCGCGACATCGGAAGCGACGATGTTCTCGTCCTCACCGATGCCGATCACGAGCGGAGGGCCGTGCTTCGCGGCCACGATCGTCCCCGGCTCGGCACCGTTGATGATGACCAGCGCGTAGTGGCCTTCCAGCTCCTTGATTGCGCTCTTCACCGCCTCGACGAACTTCGTCCCGCTGTTCATCTTTTCTTCGATGAGATGCGCGACGACCTCGGTATCGGTCTCGGTCTTGAACTCGTGACCCGCGGCCTGGAGCTTCTGCTTGAGCGGGAGGAAGTTCTCGATGATGCCGTTGTGGATGACGACCACCTGACCGGTACAGTCGCGGTGCGGGTGGGCGTTGTTCTCGTTCGGCTTGCCGTGGGTTGCCCACCGCGTGTGACCCATGCCGAAATTGCCATGAAGCTGCATCTCGCCGAGTTTGGACTCGAGGTTGATCAGCTTCCCCTCGGCCCGCACGACGTCCACGCCCTTGGCGTTGACCACAGCGATCCCCGCGCTGTCGTAGCCGCGGTACTCGAGCTTCTTCAGTCCGCCGATCAGGACCGGTACGACGTCACGATTGCCAACGTATCCGATGATTCCGCACATGCGGCTTACCTCTCCCTCAGTCCTGAGTCCTGAGTCCTGAGAATGCGACTTTGCCACTCAGGACTCAGGACTTTCCGCTCATGCCATAGAATTCGCGCCGGTGAAAAAGATCCTGGTGGTGTTGATGCTGGTGCTCGTGGCCGCGTGCGGCAAACGCGGCGATCCACATCCGCCCGTTCCGGCCATTCCAAGATCGACGACTGATCTTGTTGTAACACAGCGCGGAAGCAAAGTGCTGCTCCGGTGGGGCTACCCGTCGTTGACCACGGCCGGGCTGTCGTTGCACGGCGTCAAGCGTGTCACGGTGTACCGATACGTCGAGGAACTTCCGCCGCCCCCTTCCGGCCAGGATCCGAACGCGATCCTGCCGGGCGACGTCGACACGACACAAGCGCGTTCGATGGCGCTCTTTGCCAAAGTGCCGCCCGTTACGCCGCTCCAGTTCAACAAGCTCAAGCAGTCGTTGGACAGCATGGAAGGCGCCAACATCCCCGCTGCGAGCGTCGGCGCGAAGCTGGAGTACGACGACGCGCCCGCGTTTCACGCTGTCGATGGCCGTCCGGTGCGTATCACCTACGCCGTGGTAACGGTCGGCGAGTCAGCCCGAAGCGATCTGTCGAACCTGGTCACGATCGTGCCGCTCGATGTCCCGGTGCCACCGGCCGGCCTCTCGGCGAACGTGCAGCCGCAGGGAGTCGTCCTCTCGTGGACGCGACCGGAAGCGGCCGTGACGGGTGGCGAAAAGCCGTTCATCGCCGGCTTCAACATCTATCGAGCTCCGGCTGCACAGCCGGGCGATGACCTCGGACCCGCCATCAATGCCGCTCCTGTCCCGGCAACCACGTACACCGACACGCCTCCATACGGCGACTATCGCTATCGGGTGTCGGCGGTTGCCGCCGCCGGGCCGCCCCGCGTCGAGAGCGATCCTTCGCCGGAGGTGACCGCCACGTTCAAAGACCTCCAGCCGCCAGCCCCGCCGGCGACCGTCAGCACGCTGGTCGAAACCAAGTCGGTGCGTCTGATCTGGGATCCGGTCGAGGCGCCTGATCTCGCCGGATACTTCATCTATCGATTCGAACGGACGGCGCGCCTCAAGCTCAACTCCCACCCAACGAACGTGCCCAACTTCGTCGACATCTCGGTCGACCCGGGAATCGAGTACACCTACGGCATCACCAGTGTCGACAAGAGCGGCAATGAGAGCGCGCCGACGATCAGCGAGAAGGTGCTGGT
>JADGOA010000404.1 GCA_017883215.1 Thermoanaerobaculia bacterium
CGTGCCCACGCTGGAGACGCTCGCCGCCGTCTCCATCATGCGCGAGCATCTGCCCGACCTGAAAATCCGGGTGGTCAACGTCCTCGACCTCATGAAGCTGCAGCCGCAAACCGAGCACCCACACGGGTTGAGCGACATGGATTTCGACGACCTCTTCACCAGCGACAAGCCGGTCATCTTCGCCTTCCACGGCTACCCGTCGTTGATCCACCGGCTGACCTACCGCCGCACCAACCACGACAACATCCACGTCCGCGGCTACAAGGAAGAGGGCACCATCACAACGCCCTTTGACATGACGGTGCTGAACGATCTGGACCGCTTCCACCTCGTGATGGACACCATCGACCGCCTGCCGCAGGCCGGCGACAAAGGCATCTACCTGAAGCAGCAGCTCAAGGACAAGCTGATCGAGCACAAGCAATACATCGACAAGTACGGCGAAGACCTGCCGGAGATTAGAGATTGGAAGTGGGGCGCAAAGAAGTGACGGGCACGCCACTCCGACTTCTAAAGAGCGACGCCGTACAGGTCGTGCGGTGCCAGGGTGCGGATTGCTGCACAGCCACACGGGCGAGTCCAGAAAGCACCGCGAACTGAAGATCAAGCCGCTTTGCTCCCCCGCCCTGCTCCTTCGTAACCCAGAGCCTCGGATCCGCGAATGGCGTCGATTCCTTCGACCTCGTCTCGACTGGCACGCCTCATGCTCCTTGCCTCTCGAGGAAGGAAGAAACAACCATGAACCTCATCCTCTTGATTGTTGTGTTGGTTCTCTTGTTCGGAGGCGGCGGCTTTTACTGGAGGAGCAGACGCGGGTAATCGCCGAATCAGCTCCGAGGTGCTTCGATAAGTGCTTCACTTTGGCACGACGCCGCCCTGGCTAAGCGACGTCGTCGCCGTAGGCAGTCGCCGCGAATCGTCAGACGCCCAGCTCATCCTCACCTCACCCTCACCTCACCCTCGCAGCACCCTCAGAGTGGTCCGAGCTGTATTCTTCGTCACGCGGTTCCCGGAGGCCGTGCAGGGTTCAGAAAATGCCTGGGCTTTTCGACACAGTCGTTGACGCGAACGTCCATCAGACGCTGCGGCGGGAAAGCCAACTTCTGGTGCAGCTCCGCGAAACGCTCGAACCGGAGCAGGTCGACGAGCGGCGGCGCGTCGGTGAGCTACTGGCCGGGCTGGAGGGCCTCTTCACGATCGTGGTCGTGGGCGAGTTCAACACCGGCAAATCGTCGCTGATCAACGCACTCTTCGGCGAGCGGCTTCGCACCGAGGGTCCGATCCCCGTCGACGATCGGATCTCGATCCTCCGGTATCGGGAAACAGCGTCCCAAAAGCAGCTCTCCGGCTCCGTCGTCGAACAGTTCTATCCCGTCCAATTCCTTCGCAGTATCACTCTCGTCGACACTCCCGGAACGAACTCACTCGTGCAACACCACCAGGAGGTCACGGAAGACTTCATCCCCCGCGCCGATCTCGTCCTCTTCGTGACCTCGATCGATCGTCCCCTGTCCGAGTCGGAGCGGCGCTTCCTCGAGTACATCCGGAACTGGGGCAAAAAGGTCGTGTTCGTGATCAACAAGACGGATACGAAGGGCCCGGACGAAATCGTGGAAGTCGTCGACTACGTGAAGACGAACACGCGGGCAATCTTCGGCTTCGACCCGGTGATTTTTCCGGTGGCCGCAAAGCTGGCATTGGAGACAAAGCTCGGCGGGCACTCCCCCCGCGACTGGACGCGGAGCAATTTCGAGCCGCTCGAGGATTACATCTTCCGGGTGCTCTCCGAGAAAGAACGCATCCGGATTAAACTGCAGGCCCCACTCGATACGATCCTCAGCGTGGTCGAGAAGCAATTCACCGTGATCGAGTCGCGTCGCCAGCTCCTGGGCCTGGATCGGCAGCGCATCGACGCGATCACTGGACAGCTCAGCCAGGCGAACACCGAACTGACCACCAACTTCCGGCAGTTCACGATGCGCATCGACAATCTGATGATGGATCTCGAGCGGCGCGGCGTCGACTTCATCGACCGGTACGTGCGAATCAGCCACGTGCTCCTGTGGCGTGATCCGCTGCGCTTCCGCGAGGAGTTCGACCGGCAGGTGTTCATGGGCTGGCACGGATCGATCGATGCCACCGTTCAGGAGTCGGTCGATTGGCTCGTCAAGGAGAACATGAAACTGTGGAACAGCACGGTCGAGGCCTTTCACCGCCAGGTCGGTGCCGACGCGCGCGATCCGGTCTTGATCGGGAACGTTGGCCGGGATTTCGCCTACAACCGGGAGGAGGTCTACTCGCGTATCCGCACGGAAACGGAGAAGCGTCTCAACACCTATGACCTCGGCATCGAGAGCCGGCGAATCATCGACAGTGCGATGCGCGGCGTTTTCCACTCGGTGAGTCTCGGCGTCGGCGCGCTGGGCCTCGGCTACCTCTTCACCACGGCGGTCAGCAGCGCGGCCCTCGACGTTACCGGTCTCACCGCCGCGACCATGCTTCTCGTGGCCAGCCTGCTCATCCTCCCCTACAAGAGAGGAAAGGCGAAGGCCGAGTTCGGCGAGCGTATCGAGCAGCTTCGCTCGCAGATTCGCGACGCGCTCGGACGCGAATCCTCTGTGGAAATCGATCGCATGATCCGCGGCATCACGGGCGCGTTCGAGCCCTACGAACGCTTCTACACAAGCGAGTCGGACAAGGTCGAACGGTTTGCGACCCGGCTACGGACCGTGGAGAACGAGGCCCGCGACATCAGTTCCGCCGTAGCGCAACTGTAGACGTCTCGAATATTGAGCCGCAGATAGAAAACAAGGTTTTCTGCGTGTCGAACGTCATGCAGGCGCTTCGGTACCGGTAATGAGGTACCAGTAATGGGTAATGGGGTCACAGCTTCTGTGATCTGCCGCACCATCGCCTCTCCACGCCTGGTAGAGCAAATCACCCGGTTGTTTCCGTTCCGAGGAGATTCTGCGCGTTCAAGCGCCTGCTTTCGGTAACCTCCTCAGAGCTGCCGTCTGCGCCGAGGTAGCCTCGGTGACGTGGCACGAGCGCTTCGGCTCGACTTCGCGGGCGCCACCTGGCACCTGCACAACCGCGGCAACAACCGCCAGGACATCTTCCTCTGCGACCGCGATCGCCTGCAGTTTCTCGACTTTCTCGCCGAGACCATCCGCCGCTACAAATGGATCAAGGACAGCCGCCTTCGCTTCCGCCCACTCGAGAAAGAGGCGCTGATCGCGGCGAAAGTACGAGTGTTCGTCTTCACCGGCGGCAACGTTCCCGGCGCCGCGATGGCGGACGCGATCGTGAAGGCGATCCCGAAAGTGCAGGCCCTCCTCGGAACG
>JADGOA010000070.1 GCA_017883215.1 Thermoanaerobaculia bacterium
GGTGGAGCGCGGCGAGGAATCCCCCGCCCGACCCGGGAGTGCGGGGGATCCCTCGCTGTCCTACGCCGCTCCGCGGCTTCGGCAGCTCGGGATGACAGGCTTTGGTCAGCGCAGTTTCCCGGGAGGGTTGCCACCCACGGGAGTTCGGCGCGGCGCAGCCGTACCCTACGGCACCATCCGCTGTTCGGTCGCGGCGTCGAAGATGTGCGTGCTGTCGACGTCGACCGTCATGGCGATGGCTTCGCCGATTTTTGGCGCGCTGTGCGGCTCGAAGATGGCCACGAGGTGCTCGGTGCCGGCGGTGGCATAGACGATCGACTCGTGGCCGATCGGCTCGACGATGTCGACGGTGGCGTTGATCGTGGCGCTCTCACCCCGCGCCTTCGATCGATCGCCGAGGTTCTCGGGGCGGATGCCGGCGATGAGCTCTTGGCCGTTCTTCACTGAAGGGCGAATGCGTTGTGGCAGCGGAATCGAGAACGACGATGTGCGGAGGGCGGCGTCGGCGACCGTGCCGCGCACGAGGTTCATGGGTGGCGTGCCGATGAACTGCGCGACGAAGACGTTGGAGGGATTCGCGTAGACCTCCAGAGGGGTGCCGAGCTGCTGGATTTTTCCGTCGCGCATGACGGCGATGCGGTCGCCCATGGTCATGGCCTCGACCTGATCGTGAGTGACGTAGACGGAGGTCGTGCCGAGGGTATGTTGCAGGCGCGTGATCTCGGCGCGCATCTGCACGCGGAGTTTCGCATCGAGGTTCGAGAGCGGCTCGTCGAAGAGAAACACCGCCGGTTCGCGCACGATGGCGCGGCCGACGGCGACGCGCTGCCGCTGTCCGCCGGAGAGGTCTTTCGGTTTGCGCTCCAGCAGTGGAGAGATGCCGAGAATGTCGGCGGCGGCCGCCACGCGCCGCTGCATGTCGGCGCGATCGACGCCGCGCATCTTCAGCCCGAACTCGAGGTTCTCCCTCACCGACATGTGGGGATAAAGCGCATAGCTCTGGAAGACCATGGCGATGTCGCGATCCTTGGGGGCGAGGTTGTTCACGGCTCGGCCGCCGATGGAAATCTTTCCGGCGCTCACTTCCTCGAGGCCGGCGATCATCCGTAGCGCCGTCGATTTTCCGCAACCAGACGGACCGACCAGAACCATCAGCTCGTGATCGTCCACGTGGAGGTTCAGGTTCTCGATGACAGAGACGGCACCGTAGCGCTTTGCCACCTGCTCGAATGTCACGTCGGCCATGAGATGACTGTAGCAGTGGTGGAAGGGGAGTGGCCAGCTGAGAGTCTGTTCTCACGCCGGATTCACCACAGAGGCACAGAGGATCCTCAGAGAATTCGCTATGTATCTCTGTGTCCTCTGTGCCTCTGTGGTGAAAGACAGTGCCGCTATCTCGACGCTCCCGATTTCTGCGCAGCCTCTCAGGTTGACGCGCCTCGGGGCGCCGGCACGATAGACTTCCGTGACCATGCCTTTCGTCAAATTGCACTTCCGCCGTGGAAGATCCGATGAGTATCGCCGCTCCGCCGCGGACGCCGTACACGAGGCACTCGTGGCAAAGGCGAATGTCCCGGCTGAAGATCGCTTCCAGTTGATCCTGGAGCACGACGCGGAGTCGATGATCGCCCATCCGTCCTACGGAGGCGTGCTGCGATCGCAGGATCTGATCATCGTGGAGATCACCCTCAACATCGGGCGGTCGGTCGAAGTGAAGAAGGCGCTGTACGCCGACATCGTCGCGCGCCTCGGCGAAGCCATCGCCGTGAGGCCGGACGACGTCATGATCACCCTCGTCGAGGTCACGAAAGAGAACTGGTCCTTCGGCGGGGGGAAGGCGACGTACGCGTGAGGAGCGGGATGATCAGTTCCCGGAGAGCTGAGAGCCAACATCTGCGGCCGGCTGTCCTGTCCCTGCTCGTCCCCCGTAACCTGCGCCATCCTGTTACGGTCGGGTGAAAACCGACGCTCTCGGGTGAGCCACCGGCGCGCAACCCCCGCAAAATGGGTGTTTGCTGCCGGGCGGGGGGTGCCGGGCGTGTAGAATGCGCCGCGGTTCAGTGGTGTTCTCGGACCGCGTGACCCTGTGCAAAGGTCACTCGTCTCACGGAAAAGCGCGCCAAAACAACTTCATATGACGAGACATCTCTCTGTTGCGCTTGCCGCGACGTTGCTGATTGGCACGGCGCAAGCGCAGACGAACCCGGCGGGGCAGACCGCTCCGCCGCCGCCCCCCGTCCAGCAGCAGCCATCGACTCAGCCGGCGCCGGACAAGCCTGCGCGTCCTCGCGCCGGGACGATCCTCGACACGCCTGAGCCCGGCCACATCACGGACAGACCCCTCGACCAGCCGGCCGCCAGACCGGGCCCTTCGCCGGTTCCGAGCGCCAGCGATCCGCTGGCCGGGCAGAAGGTCGAGCGCTTCGACGTCACGGGCAATACCACCGTCGCCAGCGACACGATTCGCGTTTATCTCGGCGTGACCCCCGGCGAGCCGTACGACCCCTCCGCTCTTCAGCGCAATTTTCTCAATCTCTGGCAGACCGGCCTCTTCGACGACATCCGCATCGACTCCGACCGGGGCGATGCGGGAGTGATCCTCCACGTCACGGTAAGGGAGCGGCCGCGCATCGGGTCGGTCGAGTATCGCGGCAACAAGGACCTGGCGACGAACAAGATCACCGAGGCGCTGGAGAAGGAGAAGATCGATCTCCACGTCGGCAGCACGGTCGATCAGATGCTCGTGCGCCGGGCGGCGGACGCGATCAAGAAGGCGTACGTGGAGAACGGATTCGAAGATCCGACCGTCAGCGCCTCGACCGAAGATCTGGGCGATGCCACGGAAAAGAAGATCGTCTTCAACATCAACGAGGGCGTGAAGGCGAAGGTCGCCACGATCGACTTCGTCGGCAACAAGCGCTTTTCGAACCGCCGGCTTCGCTCCGTGATGAAGGAAGTCAAGTCGCACAACATCATCACCTGGATCCGGAAGAAGGACCTCTACATCCCCTCGAAGCTCGACGAGGACCTGGAGAAGGTCAAGAACTACTACCAGGATTACGGCTACTTCGATGTCCGCTTCGACGATCCGCAGATCGTCACCGTCGGGAAAAACACCAAGAAGCCGCGCGTGAAGATCGTCATCGGGGTGCACGAGGGGACGGTCCACACGATGGGCGACGTCTCGGTCGCCGGCAACAAGCTCTACACCAACGAGCAGATCATCGGCTCCTGGCCGATCAAGAAGGGCGACGTGATCCGCCGCAAGCCGATCCAGACGCGCGCCGATGCCTTCGGCGACGCCTACCGGATGCGCGGCTACATCTACGCTTACGTCAACCCCGAGTACGTTCCGCGCGACAAGGGCGTCATCGACGTGAAGATGGACGTCTATGAGGGCGACCAGTTCCGTCTGGGACGCCTCGAGTTCCAGGGCAACACCACCACCAAAGACAAGGTCCTCCGCCGCGAAATCTTCCTCGAGGAAGGCGGCATCATGGACATGGAAACCTTCAAACAGAGCCTCTACAAGATCGGGCAGCTCGGCTACTTCAAGGTCACCGACAACCCCGATATGAAGGTCAATCCGGAATCGAAGACCGTCGACATGGTGATCAAGGGAAACGAAGAGGGGAAGAACGACGTGCAGTTCGGCGGCGGCTACTCCCAGGGCGGCGGTTTCTTCGTGCAGTCGCAGTTCCAGACCCGCAACTTCCTGGGCGAAGGTGAGAACCTGGGGCTGAGCTTCCAGAAGGGAACGCGAACCAATCTCTTCTCGATCTCCTACTCCGATCCCTGGTTCATGGACACACCCAACAGCCTGAGCGGCTCGATCTACAACCGCGACATTCGCCTGCCAGCCTCGGTCGGATACGAGAGCCGCACCAAGGGCGGATCGATCGGCTACGGCTACCGCCTGCGCCGCTTCGACAGCCTCTCGCTCGTCTTCGCGCACGAGCTGACCCGCATCCACTACGAGTTCACCACTGCGCCCGACCAGAACGGCAACGTTCCGGTGGCGACGATCACGGACTACAACTTCCGCACCTCGACCATCGCTCCCGCGTACCACTTCGACTCGCTCGACAACCCCTTCGACACCACGCGCGGGTCGCGTTACGGAGCCACGTTCGCTTACAGTGGCGGCCCGCTGGGCGGAACCGTTCACGCCTTCAAGCCGGTGCTGAACGCGACGAGATTCTTCAAGCTGTCGCGGCGCAGCTCCGTGAGCTTGAACCTCGAGGTCGGCGAAATCTTCCCGCTCGACAAGAACTGCTCGAATACGTACGACGAGTGGGTGGCGAAGAACAACTCGCTCTGCGTTCCGGAATCGGAGCGGTTCCTGGTCGGCGGCGAGTACTCAATCCGCGGCTTCAAGTTCGGCACGCTCGGTCCGACAGAGACGTACGCCGGCGTCGTGCGCCCGGCCGGCGGGTACAAGGAACACGTGATGAATCTCGAGTACATCACGAAGATCAACGATCCTTTGCGGTTTGTCCTCTTCGCCGATGCCGGACAGGCCTACGGCTATCACGACCGCTGGGATCTCACGAAAACGCGCTACGCGGCCGGTGCCGAGCTGCGAATCTTCCTGCCGGTGTTCCAGTTCCCGCTGCGGTTCATCTATGCGTTCAATATCCGCCCGCAGAAGGGCGATCAGTTCGAAAGCTTCCAGTTCACCATCGGGAATACCTACTAAACGGTGTCCGATTTAGCGAATGGTCCGCAATTACCAATAGAACGAAGGCGCGTCCGAACGGACGGCTCGAATCGAAGGAGATTTCCATGAAGAAGTTGTTGGTTGCAGTTGTCGTCGCCGCCCTGTCGGTGCCGGCGTTCGCCCAGAACGCGCCTATGCGCGTGGCGGTCATCGACGTTCAGAAGGTGCTGGCGACGTCGACGTTGGGCAAGCAGGCTTACGAGAAGCTCAAGAAGATGCAGGACGACCGCGTCGCCCGCGCCCAGAAGATGGACGAAGAGGCCAAGGCGCTCGAGAACGAGATCAACACCAAGAAGCTCTCGCTGAGCCAGGCAAAGCTCGACGAGATGCAGAAGAACCTCTCCGACAAGAAGATCTCCATGCAGCGCTACGCGCAGGATGCCGATCGCGAAGTGAGCGAAGCGCGTGATCGCGAGCTGGCCGCTCTCGAGGGAAGGATCAAGCCGGTCATCGACCAGATCGGTAAGGAGATGGGCCTGGCGGCCATCTTCAACAAGTTCGAGTCGGGTCTGGTCTACGCTTCGGACGCCATCGACATCACCGACACGGTGATCAAGCGTTTCGACGTCGCCACCGCGCCGGCACCGGCCCCCGCGAAGTAAGCAGCCTCACAGCGAACGATACGAAGGCCGAGGGCAACCTCGGCCTTTTCTTCGTCATCCTGAGAGCCTGTGCGAGTGTCGGCGATTGCGCTGTTTTGCACGCCGGAGGCTGCCGCCGGGTTCAGCTCGCATCGAATGCGTACGCCCCTGTCTCTGTGCCCTCTGTGCCTCTGTGGTGAAAGACGTCTCATCCAGTGTCGCAACTGACCCGTGCCCTGCCGACCGCTCAGGAGTCGTATCGTTGCCGCCAACCTTCCGCACCCCGTCGGGCATCCCGCGCGGCGGTCAAGTACAATGCGCGCCCGAAATGTCCGAGGTCACGCTCCAGGAAATCGTCGCGTTCGTGAAGGGGAAATACAGCGGTGCGCAGGACATGCGCATCGCCGGTGTGGCGCCGCTCGCGGAGGCGACGGAACGGCACATCAGCTTCCTGGCGAACCCCAAGTACGCGGCGCAGATGGCGTCCACGCGGGCGGCTGCGGTGCTGGTGTCGAACGATCTCGAAGGGGAGTCCGATCGGTGGATCCGCGTCGCCGACCCCTACTTCGCGATGGCCAGCGTCGTGGCGAGGTTCTTCGCCTCGCGCCCGGCTCCGAAAGGCATCTCGGCGCATGCCGCCATCGCTGCGAGCGCGAAACTGGGCGCCAACGTCGCCGTCGGCGCGTTCACCTCGATCGGCGATGACGTGGTGATCGGCGACGGCGTCACGCTCTACCCGAACGTGACGGTGGAGCCGGGTTCGCAGATCGGCGATGGCACGATCGTCTACCCTCAGGTGTCGATCTACGAGCGATCGATCATCGGACGCCGCTGCATTCTGCACAGCGGCGTGGTGATCGGATCCGACGGCTACGGGTTCGCCACGCACGAGGGGCGGCACCACAAGATTCCGCAGGTGGGCATCGTCCGGATCGAAGACGACGTGGAGATCGGCGCCGGAACGACAGTCGACCGCGCCGCCCTCGGAGAGACCGTCATCGGCGAGGGAACGAAGATCGACAACCTCGTGCAGATCGGCCACAACGTGAAGATCGGCAAGCACTGCCTGCTCGTAGCTCAGGTGGGAATCGCCGGCTCGACCGAGCTCGGCGACTATGTCGTCGCAGCCGGTCAGGTCGGGTTCGCCGGACATCTGAAGATCGGCAAGGGGGCGCAGATCGCCGCCAAGAGCGCGGTGCTCGACGACGTCGCCGACGGGATGAAGGTGATGGGGATTCCGGCCATGCCGTTCCGCGACTTCGCCCGTCGCGAGGTGGTGCTGAAGCGGCTCACCAGACGAGGCCCCGAGAGTGGCGGCGTGCCACGGAAAGGTTGAACATGCTGACCATTCAGGAGATCCTGAAGCTGCTGCCGCATCGCTATCCGATGCTGCTCGTCGACCGCATTCTCGAGATCGAACAGGGGAAGCGGATCGTCGGCCTGAAGAACGTCACGGCCAACGAGCAGTTTTTCCAGGGACATTTCCCGGGGGCGCCGGTCATGCCCGGAGTTCTGATCGTCGAAGCGATGGCGCAGTGCGGGGCGGTGCTCTTTCTCCGCGATCTGCCGGACCGTGACACCAAGCTGTTCCTCTTCGGCGGCGTCGACAAAGCGCGGTTCCGCCGCCCAGTCGTCCCCGGCGACCAGATGATCATGGAATTGACCGTCCTGCAGAAGCGCGGCAGCAGCGTGCGACTGCGCGGCGAAGCCAGGGTCGATGGCGCGCTCGTGGCGGAAGCCGACCTTCTCAGCGTCATGACCGAGCGCCCGGAGTAACCATGCCTTCAATCCATTCGACAGCGATCATCAGCAGCGAGGCCGCCATCGCCCCCGACGTGACCGTCGGTGCCTACGCGATCATCGGCCCACAGGTCTCCATCGGCAGCGGGACGGTCATCGGTCCGCACACGCGTATCGAAGGCCCGTGCGAGATCGGCGAGCGGAACCAGTTCTACGGCCACATCTCCGTCGGCGGCCCGCCTCAGGATCTGAAATACAAAGGTGAGAAGACCGCCATCACCATCGGCAACGACAACATTTTCCGCGAGTTCGTCACCCTGAACCGCGGCACGGCCGGCGGTGGCGGAATGACGACCATCGCCTCGAACAACTTCTTCATGGCCTACTCCCACGTGGCGCACGACTGCCACGTCGGTTCCGACACGGTGTTCGCGAACAACGCCACGCTGGCCGGCCACGTGGAGGTCGGCGACTTCTCCACGATCGGGGCGCTCTCCGCCGTTCATCAGTTCTGCCGTGTCGGGGAGCACGCCTTCATCGGCGGCGCCACGATCGCCACAATGGACGTCCTGCCGTATGTGAAGACCGTCGGCAGCCGTCCTGCGAAGACGTACGGCATCAACACCATCGGTCTGGAGCGGAAGGGATTCTCCGGAGAGACGATCGAGGCGCTGCAGCGGGCCTACCGGATTCTCATCCGGTCGAAATTGCGGCTCCAGGACGCGCTCGATCGCATCGAGAGCGAGCTCACGCTTTACCCCGAGGCGCGGTACTTCGCCGAATTCGTGCGCGCCTCGCAGCGGGGCATCATCCGTTGAGCGCGGCAGAGACACCGGAGAGGACGCCTGTGGGCGTGGTCGGCACCGGATATCTGGGCCGGCTCCACGCGCGGATTCTGACGGAGATGCCCGAGGTCGTCGCCGTCGGCTTCGTCGAACCGAACGACGACATCGCAGCGGATATCGCGGCGAATCTGAAGCTGAAGCGCTACCCCTCGGTGGCTGATCTGGCGAAAGAGGTGGACGCTGCCGTCGTGGCCACACCGACGACCCTGCATTTCGAGGTCGCGAAGCAGCTTCTCGAATCGGGCTGCGATGTGATGATCGAGAAGCCGATCACCGCCACCGTCGACGAGGCGCGCCGGCTGATCGGTATCGCTGCCGAGCGCGCCCGGATCATCCAGGTCGGTCACGTCGAACGCTACAACCCGGCAGTCACGGCGGTGGCCTCGACCATCCGCGACGTGCGCTACTTCGAAGCGGAGCGACTGGGGGTCTTCGTCGGCCGCTCGCTCGATGTCGATGTCCTGCTGGACCTGATGATCCACGACCTCAATCTCGTGCTGTCTCTCCTGGGCCAGTCGGTCGTCGATGTTCGCGCCGTCGGCGTTCCGGTTCTAACGGACAAAGTCGATCTGGCGAACGTCCGGCTCGAGCTCGCCAACGGCGCGGTTGCAAACCTCACCGCCAGCCGCGTCTCGCAGGACCGCGTCCGAAAGGTGCGCCTCTTCAGCAGCGACTCGTACATCTCCATCGACACGCGGGACCAGGAAGTGAAGGGCTATCGCCTCGTCGACCGGACGATCCAGCCGCTGGAGATCGCGGTGGAGAAAAGGGAACCTCTTCGCGCGGAGCTGGAGTCGTTCCTCGGCTGTGTGCGCCAGCGCCGGCGCCCCATCGTTTCGGGCGAAGACGGACTCGCGGCCGTCGAGCTGGCCAGGCGCGTGGCCGGCGCCATCGAGGAGTCGATGAGAAAATACCGCCCGTCATGAGCGCAAGCGGCGAAAGCACGATTCCGCGGTCTGCGGTCCGCGGTCAGCGGTCTGAAGAATGAACGACATCAAAATCGGCATCATCGGCGGCTCGGGCCTGTACCAGATGGACGGCCTGAACGTGCTCTTCGAGCGCGCACTCGGGACTCCGTTCGGCGATCCTTCTGATCCGTACGTCATCGGCGAGATCGACGGAGTGCGGATCGCTTTCCTCTCCCGGCACGGACGCGGTCACCGGAAGCTTCCGAGCGAGCTGAATTTTCGCGCGAACATCTACGGATTCAAGCTCCTCGGCGTGCAGACGATCCTGTCGGCGAGCGCCGTCGGATCGATGCGGGAGTCGTACCGGCCCACCGACATCGTCTTTCCGCACCAGTTCATCGACCGCAGCCGGCATCGTGCCGACACGTTCTTCGGGGACGGAATCGTCGCCCACGTGGCGTTTGCCGATCCGATCTGCACGGCGGTGGCCGACATCATGTGCGAAGCGGGCCGGCGTTGCGGCGCGCAGGTGCACAGCGGCGGGACGTACCTCTGCATGGAGGGTCCCCAGTTCTCCACGCGCGCCGAGTCGAATCTTTATCGCAGCTGGAACGTCGACGTCATCGGAATGACCAACCTCCAGGAAGCGAAGCTGGCCCGGGAAGCGGAGATCTGCTACGCAACGATGGCGCTGGTGACGGACTACGACTGCTGGCACGAGTCGGAGGACGACGTCTCGATCGAGGCGATTCTCGCCACTTTGCGCGCCAATGCCGCCATGGCCCAGAACATTCTCAAGGCCTCGATCGCCGCGGCTTCGGCACGGCAGCGCAATTGCGGATGCGCGAACGCGCTGCAGTACGCGATCATCACCGATCCTGCCGTGATCCCCGAGCGCGTGAAGCAGGATCTGGCGCCGATCATCGGGCGATACGTGAAGGTGTAGAAAATGTCCATCACCGTCGTCGGCACCGTTGCATTCGATTCCATCCAGACGCCATTCGGGAAAGCCGATCGCTGTATCGGCGGCTCGGCGACGTACTTCTCCGTCGCGGCCTCCTTCTTCTCGCAGGTCGAGCTCGTCGCCGTGGTGGGCGAGGATTTCGGCGATGACGACATCGCCATCTTCCGCGGCCGCAACATCAATCTCGACGGCCTGCAGCGCGTGGCTGGTGCGAAGACGTTCTTCTGGAGCGGCGAGTACGGCTTCGATCTGAACGTCGCCAAGACCCGCGACACGCAATTGAACGTCTTCGCCGGCTTCAAGCCGCGTCTCAACGAGAGCCAGCGGAAGTCGGATGTGCTGTTCCTCGCGAACGCCGAGCCGACGCTGCAGATGGATGTCCTGCGGCAGTGCGAACGTCCGCGCCTCGTGGCCCTCGACACCATGAATCTCTGGATCGCCACGGCCAAAGATGCGCTGACGCGCATCCTGAGTGAAGTCGACCTGGTCATCATCAACGAAGCCGAAGTGCGGCAGTACACCGGCGAAGCCAATCTCGTTCAGGGGGCACACCACATTCTCGGTCTCGGGCCGAAGACGCTCGTCATCAAGCGCGGCGAGTACGGCGTGCTGATGGTGACCGGCGATGCCATCTTCGCCGCGCCCGCCTATCCGCTCGAGACCGTGTTCGACCCCACCGGCGCCGGCGACACCTTCGCCGGAGGATTCCTCGGCTACCTCGGCTCGCGCCGAGACATCACAGACGGCGAAATGCGGCGCGCCATCATCTTCGGCAGCGTGCTGGCGTCGTTCACCGTCGAGAAGTTCTCGCTCGACCGCCTGCGCGAGATCACGCTGAGCGAAGTCCAGGAGCGCTACCAGGACTTCCGCACGCTGACCCATTTCGACGATTTCGAGCGCGCCTAGGCCGCGAATGAACAATTCGCCGTAGGGCACGGCTGCGCCGTGCCGAACCACGTTATCCGTCGCGATACCGTTGGTCGAAGCCCCACCCGGCCGCGGGAGTTCGGCACGGCGCAGCCGTGCCCTACGGCGAGCACACGTCCACACCGACTACCTCGCAGCCGGTTGGCTACTGCGCCGAGTACACCACCTCGCCGCCGACCACCGTCGCCTGCACTCTCGCCTTGAAGAGATCCGACGCCGGCATGGCATAGAAGTCACCCTGCACGATGGTGAAGTCGGCGAGCTTGCCGGGTTCGATCGTCCCGCGCGATTTCTCCTCGAATGCCGCGTATGCGGCGTCGGAGGTGAAGCCGCGGACGGCCTCGGTGAGGCTCAGGCGCTGATCGGGGAACCAGCCGCCCGGCGGATTGCCGGTCTGGTCCTGACGGGTGACCGCGGAGTAGATGCCGAAGAACGGGTTCACGAACTCGACCGGAAAGTCGGAGCCGAGAGGGAGACGCGCGCCGGAGTTCAGAACCGTGCGCCAGGCGTACGCGCCGCGGACGCGCTCGGGGCCGAGCCGTGCTTCCGCCCACGGCATGTCGGACGTTGCGTGTGTCGGCTGCATCGAAGCGATGATCCCGTCGCGAGCGGTGCGCGCGAAATCGGGGGGAGCGACCACCTGGAAGTGCTCGATGCGGAAACGTTCCTCCGGCTTCACTCCCGCGGACTCGTAGGCGTCGATCACTTCGCGGACCGCGCGGTCGCCGATGGCGTGCGTGCACACCTGGAACCCGTGCCGGCGGGCGGTTTCTGCGATCTTCACGAGGTGGGCCGGGTGCGAAACGAGAAGGCCGCTGTTGCCCGGTTCGTCACTGTACGGCGCAAGGAGGGCCGCGCCGCGGCTGCCGAGAGCACCGTCAGCGTAGAGCTTCACCGCCCGGACAGTGAGGCGCCCGCCGTAGTCGACGAGCGGGCCGCGGCGGGTAAGCCATTCATCGATCAACTTTTCTTCGTCGGCGAGCATGACGTAGACGCGGATCGGGAAGTTTTTCTCGTCGATGAGTTGCTGGATGGCGCGGATCGTCTCGCCGTCGGCTCCGGCATCGTGCATCTCGGTCAGGCCGTTGGCGGCAATCTGCTTCGCGGCTGCCAGGACGCGCGATTTCCGCAGCTCGAACGATGGCGGCGGGACCTTCGAGTCGACGAGGTTCATCGCCTCGTCCACGAAGACGCCGGTGGGATTGCCGGCTGAATCGCGGATGATGCGGCCGCCTTCCGGGTCGGGCGTCGCAGCCGTGATGCCGGCTGCTCGCATGGCCACGCTGTTCGCGACGCCGGCGTGCCCGTCGATGCGCCGCAGCCAGACCGGATGGTCCGGAACTGCGGCGTCGAGCGGAGCAGCGGTCGGGAACTGCTTTCCCGGCCAGCGGTTCTGATCCCAGCCGCGGCCGAGAATCCACTCGCCCGCCGGGGCGCGCGAGGCGCGCTCCTTCACGCGGGCGACGGCTTCATCGTACGTGTTCAACCCCACGATATTGACGGTGTCGAGAGAGAGCCCGAGGCCGTAGAGGTGTGCGTGCGCGTCGGTGAGCCCGGGCAGAATCGTTGCTGTCGAGGCGTCGACGATTCTCGCGCTCGGATGCGCGGCGCGAATCGTGTCGATCGGGCCCACCTCGCGGATGAGTCCGTCGCTGACGAGAACGGCGTATTTGTGTTGCGGCGTCTGTTCGGCTCCTGTGGCTACAGTGCCGCCGATGAAGATGGTTTCGTTCATGGGGACGGCTCGTGCTCCCTTTGGAGAAGTGGTGCAACCGGCGACCAGAAGGACCGCGCCGATGAGTGACGGAATGCGTAGCGAAGTCATGTGTGAATCGTAATCCGGAATTCGGTGTGCTGCCGAAG
>JADGOA010000405.1 GCA_017883215.1 Thermoanaerobaculia bacterium
TCCTGTAGGGGCGCGCAGCAGCGCGCCCGCAACTCTCAACGGGAGAGCGGGCGCACTGCTGTGCGCCCCTACAGCATAACGGGTCATTTCCGCTCCACCATCGCATGCGCCGTTAACCGGCTCGGGATGACACGCACGCTTTTTGATTCTCAATTCCTGGATTCTCGATTACCTTACCGCTCCAAAGCCGATGAAAGACGACACTCTCTCCAGAATCAACGACCTCCGCCCACGACTCCTTTCCGTGCGGAGCTATCTTTGACCCCGCTGGCGCGCGACGTACGCTCGACGAGATCGAGCGCGAGATAGCGGCGCCCGGATTCTGGGACAACCCCGATAAAGCGCAGGAAGCAGGGCGGAAGCGAAGCCGTGTCGAGAAACGGATCGCTGCCGGGGAATCGTTCGACAGCAAGTCCGAGGAGCTCGACGTCCTGCTGGAGCTTCTGCGCGAAGGGGAATCCGTCGAGGCGGACATCGAAACGCTCGTCGGTCAGCTGGAGATGGAGATCAACGAGGTCGAGCTGACCATGAAGCTCTCCGGCGAGCACGACGACCGGGACGCCATCGTCGCCATCCATCCGGGAGCGGGCGGCACCGAGTCGCAGGACTGGGCGGAGATGCTCCTGCGCATGTACCTGCGCTACTGCGAGCGCAAGGGGTGGTCGACCGAGACCGTCGACTACCAGGCGGGCGAAGAAGCGGGCATCAAGAGCGCAACCTTCATGGTCCGCGGCGACTACGCGTACGGATACCTGAAAGCAGAGCGCGGCGTTCACCGCCTCGTGCGCATCTCCCCCTTCGACGCTGCAAAACGCCGGCACACGTCGTTCGCTTCGGTCTACGTCTATCCCGACATCGACGAGGACATCGAGATCGACATCGACGACAAGGACCTCCGCGTGGATACCTACCGCTCGTCCGGGGCGGGAGGGCAGCACGTCAACGTGACGGATTCGGCGATCCGCATCACGCACCTGCCGAGCGGCCTCGTGGTGACCTGCCAGAACGAGCGCAGCCAGCACAAGAACCGGGCCACGGCCATGAAGCTGCTGCGCGCCCGCCTCTATCAGCTCGAGCTCGAAAAGCGCAAGGAAGAGCGGACCGAGATCGAAGGGGAGAAGAAGGAGATCGGATTCGGCAGCCAGATCCGGTCGTATGTTCTGCAGCCGTATCAGATGGTGAAGGATCTCCGCACCGGCCACGAGGTGGGCGACGTGCAGCGCATTCTCGACGGCGATCTCGACGGCCTGATCGAGGCTTACCTCGCACAGCAGGCGAAAACCACGGCAGAATAGGCGAGTAGCGAGTGGCGAGTAGCGAGTAGGAGCCGCGTCGACACTCTCCGGTTTCCTACTCGCTACTCGCTACCCGCTACCCGCTGATGAAGATCGCCTATCTCTCTCCGCTGCCGCCCGCGCGCACCGGAATCGCACACTACTCGGCGATTCTCCTGCCGGCATTGCGTGACAGATTCGACGTGACACCGTTCAGCACGGCGGACGGTTACGACCCCAGCGCGTTCGACGTGGCCATCTACCAGCTCGGCAACAATCCTCATCACGAGTGGATCTACCGGGAGGCGATGCAGCGGCCGGGCATTGCGGTGCTGCACGATTACGTTCTTCACCACCTCATCGTGGAGATGACGCTGGCACGCGGCGACGTGGAAGGTTACGTCGCGGCTCTGGAGGAAAATCACGGCGCGGCGGGGGGAGCGTGGGCGCGCGGCCGCGCGGCCGGACTCCACGGGGAGATCGGAAACTTTCTTTTTCCGGCATCGATCGCACTGGCATCCCGCTCCCGAGCCGTCATCGTGCACAACGATTGGGCGGCGGAGCGCCTGCGCTCCTTCGGCGTCCGCACTCCCATCCACGTCGTGCCGCACCCGTACACGGCGGAATCGTCAGCCGCAGGGCGCGCCTCCGCACGCGCCGCGCACGGCTTCGACGCGTCCGACCGCGTCATCGGCTTCTTCGGCTTTCTGACCTCCGCCAAACGCGCCGAGTCGATTCTGGCCGCCTTCCGGAAAGCGCATGCTGAGGACCCGCGGATCAAGCTGCTGGTCGTCGGCGAGCCTGCGCCGAACATCGATCTGACGTTGTTCACCCGCAACGGCATCATCACGACCGGCTACGTCCCGGACGACGACTTCGATGCCTACTACGCTGCCGCGGATCGTCTCGTGAACCTTCGCTATCCGTCCGCGGGCGAGACCAGCGGCACGCTGGTACGGGCCTTCGCCGCGGGGAAGCCGGTCGCCGTGAGCGACTACGCACAATTCGCCGAATATCCCGACAGCTGCGTGGTGAAGATCCCGCTGGCAGAGGGAGAGGTCGATGCGCTGACGTCGTTCTTCGTCCGCGACCTCGACGATGCAGCCATCGCCGCCGCCCAGCGCGCCTGGCTCGCCGGCAATGCCACGCTCGAACTCACGGCGTCGGGCTATGCCGCCGCAATCGCTCCGGCGGCAGCGGGGCAGGTACGAGAGATCGAGCCTGCTCTTCCGCTGTTTGCGGAGTTGAAGCTGGTCGGCCTCTTTGCCGATGACGGCCTGGTCACTATCACGGTGCGCAACACCGGATCGTCTACGCTCCGCACCCGCACCTACGGCGAGCCCGAGTACCGGATCATCGCCAAGTTGTTCGACGGCGGCACCGAAGCGCAGGACCGCTGGCTTTCGCTGCCGTCCGACATTGCTCCCGGGGAATCGGCGACGCTCTCCTTTCACGCCGCGGTCGAGAGCGGGCGGTACGCGCTGCGGCTGTACGGCGCTCTGCAGGGCATCCCCAGCCTCGATCTCGCGCCATGGGCATCGGCGGAGATCACCCTGTGAGCCGTTTCGACGACGCCGCTTTGAGCCGCTTTCGCGAGTTGGTCCGGCACCGTCCGGCGGTCGAGATCGAAGCGCCACAGCATCGCCGCGCAGCGGTCCTGATTCCTCTCGTTCGCGACCACGACGGCGGTTGGTCCCTCCTGTTCTCCAGGCGATCCGATGACCTTCCTGCCCACCCCGGTCAGGTGGCGTTTCCCGGTGGCGCCGTCGAAGAGGGGGAGACGCTCGAAGAAGCGGTCGTGCGCGAGGCGGAGGAGGAGGTGGGGATTCCTCCGGCGGCCGTGGAGCTCATCGGACGCCTCGATGATCTGATCACCAACAGCGGTTTTCTGGTGGCGCCGTTCGCCGGAATCCTGCATGAGCGCGTGGAGTACGTGCTGCAGCAGAGCGAGGTCACGGAAGTGTTCGAGGTGCCGGTCGAAGCGCTCCTCGACCCGCGCAATCCGGAGGTGCGGTACGTCCCTTTCCACGGCCGGCGGTATCCCG
>JADGOA010000406.1 GCA_017883215.1 Thermoanaerobaculia bacterium
CGTCGCCCAGCGCAAGGCCTTCGACGCCATGATGATGCAGATGCAACCCGCGATGATGGCGCACATGATGCATCACGTGCACATGCACGGCGCGAAGGGTGCAATGGAATGCCCGATGATGAAGACGGGCCATGCTCCCGAAGCGAAGACAGAAGAGCAGAAGCCCAAGATGTGAGCTTCATTGACGGCGGGGCGTCTCGCTCGGAGCCCCCGCCGCCCGACTCGTTCCCAGGCGGTGCCTGAAGCCACCTGTCCCGGGCTGGAAGGACGCGCTCGCGGGACAGCCGCTTGACTGTTGCAGTGACGGGGCCACGGCGCATGGAACCACGCGAGACGCCTTTTGTGGGTTTCTGGGATCGGCCGCAGGATGAGTTGCTCGGCCTGCTGCGGGCAACTGCGGCCGGCTTGACGTCCGACGAGGCGAAGAGGCGACTTCGTCTCCATGGCCCAAACAGCCTCGTCCGGGAGCGGCGCTTCGCGGCGCTCCTGAGTTTCGTCCGCTTCTTCGCGAATCCGCTCATCATCGTCCTTTTGGTGGCCAGCGCGATTTCTCTTTCGCTGGGGGAACGGGTCGGCGGACTGATCATCATCGCGATGGTCTTGCTCAGCGTTCTGCTGAACTTCTTCATGGAGTTCCAGGCCCGCCATGCCGTGGAGGAAATTCGCAAGCAGGTCGCGACGATGGCCGCCGTTCTGCGCGATGGACGCGAGCAGGAGCTGCCGGTCGCCGAGCTGGTCCCAGGCGACGTCGTCCGGCTGAACGCCGGAGACCTGGTGCCGGCCGACGCCCGCCTGCTGGAGGCGAAGGACCTGCACGTGCGCGAGTCGGCGCTCACCGGTGAGTCCCTGCCCGTCGAGAAATCCGCCAGCGATCTCCCGGCGGGAACGCACCCGGTCGGCGATGCGATCAACAGCGTCTTCCTGGGCACCGCCGTTCAGACCGGAATGGCTAGTGCGGTCATCGTGTGCACGGGGAGAGATACCGCCTTCGGCGCGATCGCCGAGCGCCTCGCCGAGCGGCCACCGGAGACCGAGTTCGGACGCGGCATACGCCACTTCGGACTAATGATCACGCGGGTAATCATGCTGCTCGTGCTCTTCGTCCTCCTGGTCAACATCGTGCTCCATCGACCGCTGCTGGAGTCGTTCCTCTTCTCCGTCGCGCTGGCTGTTGGAATGACGCCGGAGATGATGCCGATGATCATCACGGTCACGCTGGCCCGAGGTGCGCGGCGGATGACCAAGAAGAAAGTCCTCGTCAAGCAGCTGGCCGCAATCGAAGACTTCGGCAGCATCGAGATCCTCTGCAGCGACAAGACGGGCACGCTCACGGAAGGCGAGATCGTGCTCGACCGCCACGTCAACATCCAGGGCGTGGACGACGAGAGCGTCCTCCAGCTCATCTACCTGAACAGCCACTTCGAGGCCGGTATCAAGAGCCCATTGGACGACGCGGTCCTCAAACACGAGCCGCCGTCCATTGTGGAGTACGAGAAGGTGGACGAGATCCCGTTCGACTTCACCCGCAAGCGCCTCTCCGTCATCGTGCGGGATGGGGATGAGTCCCTCCTCATCACCAAGGGCGAAGTCGAGAGCGTCTTTTCCGTCTGCCAGACCGTGAACGTCGACGGCTCTCCTCAGCCGTTCGACGACAGCCGGCGCGCGCAGGCGGCGGCGACCTTCCAGAAGCTGAGCGCCGATGGGTACCGCACGCTCGGAGTCGCCGTGCTGAAGGTGGACAAGCAGGATGTCTACACGATGGCGGCCGAGCGCGACATGACGCTGGTCGGCTTCGCGGCCTTCCTGGACCCGCCCAAGCAGGGAATCCTCCCCGTGCTCGAGGCGCTGAAACAGAATGGCGTCTCGGTGGTCATCATGACCGGTGACAACGAGTACGTGACCCGGAAGGTCGCCCATGACGTCGGGCTGGCGGCCGACCGCGTCGTCACCGGCAGCGACGTCGACACCATGGACGACGCCGCCCTGGCCTACCAGGCGGAGAACGGCGCCATCTTCGCGCGCGTGTCTCCGGAGCAGAAGAACCGGGTCATCCTGGCTCTCAAGGCGCGTGGACACGTCGTCGGGTACCTGGGTGACGGCATCAACGACGCCCCCTCGCTGCACACCGCGGATGTCGGCATTTCGGTGATGAATGGCGTGGAGGTGGCGAAGGACGCGGCGAAGATCATCCTGCTGGAGAAGGACCTCGGAGTCCTGAATGACGGGGTCGTCGAGGGGCGCCGGTGCTTCGCCAACATCATGAAGTACATCATCATGGGGACGAGCTCGAACTTCGGAAACATGTTCAGCATGGCCGCGGCCTCGATCTTCCTGCCCTTCCTGCCGATGCTGCCGACTCAGATCCTGCTGAACAACTTCCTTTATGACAGCTCGCAGATCAGCATTCCCGGCGACAACGTCGATTCCGCGCTGCTGCGCCGGCCCAAGCGATGGCAGATCGGGTTCGTTCTGCGCTTCATGACGATCATCGGTCCGATCAGCTCGATCTACGACTTCCTCACGTTCGGGATCTTGTTCTGGGTGTTTCACGCGTCCACCAATGCGCCGTTGTTCCGCACCGGATGGTTCGTGGAATCCCTGGCCACGCAGACGCTGGTGGTGTTCGTGATCCGGACGGCGGGCAACCCGCTCAAGAGCCGTCCCGGCCGATCCTTGTTGATCGGCGTGCTGGCCGTCGTGGCGATCGCCGCGGTGCTGCCGTACACGCCGCTCGGAAGCCTGCTGCGGTTCGTTCCGCTACCCGTCACGTTGCTGGCCACGATCGCGGGCCTCGCCCTGACATACCTCCTGCTCGTCCAGGTCGTCAAGACGTGGTTCTATCGTCGCCACGCGTTGCTCTAGATGTCCCGTGCCGGTGAGTGAGAGAGTGCTCCGCATGGCATACCACGTGCGTATCTCTCTCACGGAAAGTACGGAAAGGAGAACCCCATGAGACAGCAGGAAGTCGGCGGAAAAGTCAAGAAGGCCAAGGGGAAAGTGAAGGAGGCCGTCGGGATCCTCTCGGGCAACAAGAAGATGGAACGGGAGGGTTCTCTCCAGCGCGCCGAGGGCGCAGCCGAGGAGGGCTTCGGCAAGGCCCGCCGCAAAGTCGGGGAGGTCCTGACGAATCTCGGCAACGCCATTAAGAAGTAGCCGCAGCGCCCCGGTAGGACATGCACTCGAGTCGGGCATTTTCTACAAGGCGCGCGCCCCTCGGCCTGCAGCAGCGTGTAAGTCTGCCGACCGCCTTTCTGGCGAGTCCCGTTCAGAACAGCGAATCGGTCGTGATCAGGTAGATGGGCTTTCCGCCGCGAT
>JADGOA010000407.1 GCA_017883215.1 Thermoanaerobaculia bacterium
GGCACCCGGTCGATCTACCTGCTGCACATGTGGCGGGGCATCACCGCCGCGCTGCTGCTCTCCGGTTTCGCCGCGTGGTACCTGGTGCAGCACCCGACGATCGTGCAGCGGTTCGACGACGCCAGCGGCGTGTTTCTCGAGAGCCGCCGGTGGAAGGCCGACCATCTGCGCTGGTTCATTCAGATGCGATGGATCGCCGCCGGCTTCGCACTGGCGCTGATCGTCATCGCCATTCCGCTGACCGGCATTCTCTCGGCGGCGCACCTGCTGCAACTGCTGATCTGCTGGGCCGCCCTCGTCGTGGCGAATTTTCTCTTTCTCGATGCCCTGCAGCGCGGGTTCGACTTCGACCGGCAGGTGATCGCGCAGAGCGTGGTCGACCTGACCGTGTTGACGGGAATGCTGAATGCCTCGGGCGGGATCGAGAATCCCCTGTCGATCGCGTATCTGTTCCACGTCATCATCGCCGGCATTCTGCTGCCGAAGCGCAAGGCGCTCGGCGTGGCGATATTCGGCAGCGCCATCTTCTTGTTTCTCGCTCTCGGCGAGATGTTCGAGGTCCTGCCGCACGCGACCATTCTCCTGTTCCCGCACAGCTACAGCATGATGGGGGGGCAGCTCCACATCCACCACGCCGCGCACGATCCGGTCTTCGTGGCCGGCCGGGTGCTGGCGTTTCTCGCGGTGATGCTTCTTACGGCGCACTTCACGACGCTGGTGACGGAGCGGCTGCGCGAAAGCGAAGCGGACCTGGAGGTGAGCGCGCGCAAGGCTCTCCTCGAGCAGCGGCGCCTCGAAGGGGTCATCGACGCGGCGGGGCTGGGGATTGCCATCATCGGACCGTCAGCGATGGTGGAGTGGACGAACGCCCGGCTGGCGGGATGGCTGGGGTGGACGGAGTCGGTGGCCGGTTCGAGCTGTCCCCACGATCACCGCGATCCGCGCAACTGCATCGCCTGCGCCGCGGCGCAGACGCTGGCCAGCGGCGAGCAGTGCGACATCGAAATGGCGCTGCCGGCGAAGGGAGGGCGCCTGCGGTATTTCCGCAGCGTCACCTCGCCGGTGCTCGACGCCGACGGCCGCGTGGCGCAGGCGGTGGCGGTGGTGGAAGAAGCGACCGCCCGCAAGGCGCTCGAGGCGGAGGCGCTGCATGCCGGGCGCCTGGCCGTGCTCGGCCAGCTGGCGGCGGGAATCGCGCACGAGATCGGCAATCCGCTGTCGTCGCTTCAGGCGCGGCTGCAGCTGATGAAACGGCGCAAAGATCCCGACTTCCAGCGCGACAGTCTGGACGTGCTGCAGAACCAGATCGACCGCATCGGGAGAATCGTCAGGAACGTCTCGCATCTCTCTCACAACGGCCGCGACGGATGGATCAGCGTCGACGTGAACGCAATCGCCAGCGAGGCCCTGGCCCTGGTCAAGCTCGACGCGCGCGCGGCAAACGTCCGCTTCAGCGAACGGCTGAAGGAGCAGCTCACGCCGGTGCGCGGAGTTCGTGATCAACTTCTGCAGGTGACCTTGAATCTGCTGCTCAATGCCATCGAAGCGATGCCGTCCGGCGGAACGCTCGATGTGTCGACGTTCGAGGAAAGGCAGCGTGTACGGATCGCCGTCGCGGACTCCGGCACGGGAATCGAGGAAAGCACGCGCGAACACCTGTTCGAGCCGTTCTTCACCACGAAGCCGCAGGGAACGGGATTGGGGCTGTCGATCTGCTACAGCCTCGTCCATGCCCACGGCGGGACGATCGAGGTGACGAGCGAGCCGGGACGCGGATCGTGCTTCACGGTCGACCTGCCGGTCGCGGCCGCGCTCGCCTCCAGCCGGAGTGCCCGCCCATGAGTCCCGGACTTCTCCTCATCGACGACGAAGCGGTCTTCCGCGAAGACATGGCCATGCTGCTGCGCGATGAAGGCTACGCCTGTGACACCGCGGCGGACGGCGAGGAAGGGCTGCGGCGAGTGGCCGCCGAATCGCCCGACCTGATCCTGTGCGACCTGGTGATGCCGGGGATCAGCGGAGTCGAGCTGATCTCGCGCCTGGCGAACCTCTGCCCCGACTCGGCGCTGCTGATCATCACCGCCAACGCAACGATCGAGACGGCGGTGGGCGCTTTCCGCGCCGGCGCGACCGACTACATTCTGAAACCGGTCATCCCGGAGGACCTCTTCCGGAAGATCGAGCGCTGCATGGAGCAGCGCCAGCTTCAACGGGAGCTGCGCTATCTGCGGCGGCACATTTCCGAGAACGCCACGGGGACGACGATCGTCGGGGAGAGCCGCGTCATCGCGGCGGTGCGGGATCTCATCGCGCGGGTCGGGCCGTCCGGAAGCAGCATCCTGATCACCGGGGAGAGTGGCACGGGGAAAGAGCTCGTCGCCCGTGCTCTGCATCACGCCTCGGGCAACGATCGCGCTCCGTTCATTGCCGTGAACTGCGCCGCGCTGCCGCGCGATCTGATGGAGAGCGAGCTGTTCGGGCACGTGCGGGGGGCGTTCACGGGCGCGCATCGCGACAAGCCGGGGTATTTCGAGCTCGCCAGCGGCGGCACGCTTTTCCTCGACGAGCTGTGTGAGTTGCCGCTCGAGCTTCAGCCCAAACTGCTTCGGGCCATCGACCAGCAGGAGATCTATCGCGTCGGTGCCACGCGGCCGACGCGCACGCACGTCCGCATCGTGGCTGCCACCAATCGCGACGCGCAGCGCGAGATCAACGAGGGCCGTTTCCGCGAAGACCTCTACTTCCGGGTGGCCGTGGTCAACATCGCTCTGCCGCCGCTGCGCGATCACAGGGAGGACATCCCTCTGATCATCGAGCATCTCATGAGCCGCCTCGTGACGCGCCTGAATCGCCGGATCACCGGCGTGACGAATGCCGCGATGCGTGCCCTGATGAGCGCGCCGTGGCGCGGCAACGTGCGCGAGCTCCTGAACGTGCTCGAGCGCGCCGTGCTCCTGGCCAACGGAGAGCAGATCGAGGTCTGCGACCTGCCGCGCGAGATCTCCGGTGACGATCCCGCCGCGCCGCACTCGGACGACCTGCGAACGGCGGTGCGCGCCTACGAGCGCGAGCACATCCGACAGGTGCTGGCCGCCGCCGGCGGCAACCGCGAGCAGGCCGCGCGCCGGCTGGGCATCGATGCCTCCACGCTGTACCGCCGGATGAAAGAGCTGGAGATGTAGGGGAGCGTGTCATCCGGAGCCGCCGCAGCTCCGGCGACTTCTAATGACACGCGCCAAGCCTGTCATCCCGAGCTGCCGAAGCCGCGGAGCGGCGGAGGACAGCGAGGGATCCCCCGCACTCCCGGGGTGG
>JADGOA010000408.1 GCA_017883215.1 Thermoanaerobaculia bacterium
TTCATCGAGCAAAGACACTTCGTCCCGCCTCGTCCTGATCGAGGACGACGCGGATCTCTCGTTCACCGTCGCGCTCAGCCTCCGGCGCGAGGGGTGGACGGTGGAGACATTCGCGTCCGGGGGTGCAGCGCTCGATCACATTCACAGCCACGGCTGCGATCTGGTACTGCTCGATCTGAATCTGCCGGACATGGACGGGCTCTCAGTCTGCCGCGACCTCCGCGAGGATGCATCCACGCGCGCGCTGCCGATCATCATGCTGACTGCACGTGTCGACGAGCGCGATCGTCTGCTGGGATTCGACCTCGGCGCGGACGATTACGTCGTGAAGCCGTTCTCGGTTCGCGAGCTGGCCGCGCGGATACGGGCTTTGCTGCGCCGGACCGGGCCGGCCGCCGACGGCACGGTGGAGATCGGGGGCCTGACGATGAATCGCGAGACCTTCCGGGTCTCCGTCGACGGTGCCCCGGTGCGCCTGACAAAGAAGGAGTTCGACCTGCTGTGGCTCCTGGTCGAGAGCCGGCCGCGCGTTGTGTCGCGCGACGCCATCCTCGCCCGCGTGTGGCAATACGACAGCGCCGTGGAGACCCGCACCATCGACGCGCACGTGAAGCTTCTGCGCAAGAAAATCGGCGAGTCGCGCATCGAGACGGTCATCGGCGTCGGCTACCGCTTCAGCGGAGGAGAGTGACGTGCGCTTCGCGACACGACTGACGATCGTCATGGCTTTGCTGGCCGCCGGTTCGGCGATCGCCCTTTCGTCGATCGTCTCTCGTCTTGTGGATCGATCGGTGGAAGAACGATCGAGCGAGCGCCTGCAGCGCGAGAGCAGCCTCCTCGCGACCGAGATCGCGCCTGTTCTCGGCGAACCGCTGGCGCAGGATCGGATTGTCCGACGCGCGGCGCTCGATCTGGGGGCGCGCATCACCGTGATCCGTCCGGATGGTGTCGTCACAGCCGACTCGGGGGTCACGCCCGCAGAGCTGTCGTCGCTGGAGAATCACGCACGACGTCCCGAGGTCGCCGCCGCGCGCAGCAACGGGAGCGGATTCTCAGTGCGGCATTCCGCGACGCTGCGCCGCGATCTGTTCTATCTGGCGCGCAGGATCGATGACCGCGGCTACGTCGTCAGGCTGGCGCTCCCCTACGACGACCTTCGCCACATCGAATCGCAATACGAGTGGGGCGCACGCGCGGCCATCGCGCTCGTCTGCACGCTGCTGTTCGTCACCGGCAGCGTCGCTGTGCGGACGATCGCGCGCCCGATCCGCCAGGCCAGCGACGCCGCTCTCGCCGTGGCCGCCGGCGACACCGACCGCACCTTGCCGGAAGAGGGCCTCGTCGAGATCGTGGAGTTGTCCTCGGCGATCAACCGCATGAAGAAGTCGCTGCTCGACGCCGCGGCGCGAATCGAGCGCGAGCGGCAGCTCGGGGCCGCGGTGTTCGACACCCTGCCGGACGGCATCGTCGTCGTCGACCGTCACTGGCGCATCGTCGACGCCAATCCGCGCTTGCGGGAGCTGCTTCGCGCCGACTGCGCGGCGGGGTTGCCGCTCGTCGACGTCCTTCGCGACCGCGAGCTCTTTGCCCCCTTCGAGGAGGCGGTGAAGAGCGGCAGATCCTCGCACGCCACCGTCGCACGCGCCGGTGACGTCACGTGGGAAGTGTCCGTTCATCCCCTGAGCGGCGGCGGGGCGGCGGCGGTCGGGATCATTCACGACGTGAGCTCGTTCCGGCAGAACGAGTCGATGCGGCGCCGCTTCGTCTCCGACATCTCTCACGAGCTGCGGACCCCCGTGGCATCGATCGCCGCAGCCGCCGAAACGCTGGCCTCCCTCGGAGCGCGTGAAGGCGAGGAGCGGCCGCTGATCGACGTCATCTCCCGCCAGGCCGGCCGCATGCGCGAGTTGCTCGATGACCTGACCGACCTCACGTTCATCGAGAGCGGAGAGATCGCGCTCGAACGGGGCTCGGTCGACCTCACCGCCACCGCCCGCGAGGTGGCCGCCGACGTGCAGCCCGCTGCGCAATCGCGCCACATCGGCATCGTGGTCGAGGGTCAGAGTGCGCTGATCGAAGGCGACAGGCGCCGCATCGCGCAAATCGTCCGCAACCTCATCGACAACGCCATCAAGTTCTCCTCCGACGGAACGACTGTGCGCGTCAGCGTCGAAGGCGACGACAAACAAGCCGTCCTCTCCGTCGCCGATTCCGGCGAGGGCATCCCCGAGCGGGAGCTGTCGCGCATATTCCAGCGCTTCTATCAGGTCGACCGCTCCCGCTCGAAAGTCCGCCCCGGCTCCGGCCTGGGCCTGGCCATCGTCAAACACCTCGCCCAGCTGCATCGCGCCACCGTCGACGTGGAGAGCGCGGTCGGTGTGGGCAGCACATTCCGCGTCCGCTTCCCGCGGATCCAGGAGGAAGCATGAAAGAGCATTTCGCAGAGCAGCTCGAAGAAGTACGCCGCCAGCTCATCTTCATGGGCAGCGAGGTCGACAAGCAGATCCACGCTGCCGTGGAGTCGGTGATGGAGCGCTCCACCGATCGCGCCCGCGAAGTGATCGCGCGTGATCGCGACATCGACGAGCTGGAGAACCGGATCGAAGACGCCACCATCCATCTCTTCGCCCTGCAGCAGCCGGTGGCCATCGATCTCCGCCTGCTCATCGCGGTGCTGAAGATCAACAACGACCTCGAGCGGATCGGCGATCACGCGGTGAACATCGCCGAGGGGGCCGAGCGGCTGGCCGCCCTGCGCGGGGCGAAGCCGAACGTCGACCTGAGGCACATGGCGGAGATCGCCATGTCGATGCTCAGCGACGCCCTGGCCTCGTTCATCGATCGCGACACAGCCCTGGCGCGGGAAGTGATCCGCCGCGACGACACGCTCGACGCGCGCAACGAGAGCCTCATCCGCGAGCTGCTCACCTACATGGCCGAGACTCCGTCGATGATCTCCCGCGGTCTCGAGCTGATCTCGATCTCGAAAAACCTGGAGCGAGTGGGCGACCTGGCCACAAACATTGCCGAGGACACGATCTTTCTGGCCGAAGCGCGGCAGGTGAAGCACCACGCGCTCTCGTAGTCCGGATAGTTTGACCCGCCGTTACCGTTCCAGGGTCCACGGGGCGATGACGTTCTCGAGTTGTTCGATCTCGAACGGCTTGCCGATGAATGCGTCCGCGCCGAGCGCACGAGCCGCCGACTCGACGCTCTGCGAGGCGTATCCGCTCATCGCGATGATCCGGCTTTCCGGCTGCGATCGACGGACGGCTTCGATCAGTTGCACTCCTTCGAACGGTGCGGCCGAAA
>JADGOA010000071.1 GCA_017883215.1 Thermoanaerobaculia bacterium
CCCGGGTTCAGGATCGTGACAACAGCGTCAGCCCCGAAGGGGCGGAAGAGTCCATCGGCTACATCTTCGGTATCAGGCCCGTTTCCGTATGAGTTCATTGGAAGCTGCCGAAGCCGCGGAGCGGCGAAGGACAGCGAGAGATCCCCCGCACTCCCGGGGTGGCGGGGGATTCCTCGCCGCGCTCCACCCCTCCGGGGTTCCGCCGGCTCGGAATGACGGGCCTTAACGGCTCAGACCTCGGGCGCGATCAGCCCGAGGTTGTCGTCCTGGCGCTTGTAGATGACGGAGATCTTGTCGCTGTCGACGTCGCGGAAGACGATGAACTCGTTTTTCGAGTCCTCCAGGCGCAGGGCCGCTTCCTCGATGGACATGGGGCGGATGGGCAGGTTGTTGGTCTTGATGATGCGGTGACGGTTGTGGTCGCCGCTCTCGCGCAGCTGCGCGGGCTCGAGGACCTGCACGGCCCATTCGGTGACCCGTGACTTGGCCTGCTTGCCGTCTTTACGGTGATGGTCGCGCAGCTTCTTGCGGTTTTTCTGGGCCTGTCGTTTCAGATGGTCGACGGCCATGTTGATGGCGTCCTGCATGGACTCGTCGGACTGCTGGGCCGTCTTCACGTCATGGTCCTTGCCGACCATGATCACTTCACAGATGTTGCGGTACTTCTCGACCTGGAGCACGCAGCGAACTTCGATGACATCGGCGAAAAGCTTTTCCTGAATCTTTCCGATCTTCTTTTCGAGCAATGCGCGGATATCGGGGGTGACCTCGAAATTGCGACCGACAACGGTTGCCATGCGTACACCTCGAGTAATGGATTTAGAAAATCTGCTTGCGATCCGTCGACGACGGTATGTTGAGCTCGTCGCGGTATTTCGCCACGGTTCGGCGCGCGATGTTGATCCCCTCGTCGTTCAGAATCTTCATGATCTTCGAATCGGAGAGAGGCTTGCGCGGATCTTCGGCTTCAATATAGCTCTGGATTTTCTTTTTGACAGTCAGGCTGGAGATGTCCTCGCCCGTATCTGAATCAATTCCACTGTGGAAAAAGTACTTCATCAGGAAAAGCCCACGCGGTGTGTGCATGTACTTGTTCGACACCACGCGCGACACAGTGGACTCGTGCATCTGAATGTCGTCGGCGACGTCGCGCAACACCAGCGGCCGGAGATAGTCGATCCCCTTCTCCAGGAATTCCCGCTGGTGCTTCACGATCGACTCGGCAACCTTGTAGATCGTGCGCTGCCGCTGGTCGAGCGATTTGATGAGCCATACCGCGGAGCGGATCTTGTCCTTGATGTAGTTCACCGTCTCGCTGTCGGATTTGGAATCCATCGAGCTCAGCATGGAGCGATAGCTGCTGTTGATGCGCAGCTTGGGCATGCCGTCCTCGTTGAGCACGATGACGTACTCGTCGCCGACCTTCTGGATGTAAACGTCGGGCTCGACGTAGATGGCGCGCTCATCGGAGTACTTGCGCCCCGGCTTGGGATCGAGGTGTTTGATGGCTTCGACGATGCCTTCCAGGGTCTTGAGGTCGATGGTGAGCGTCTTGGCGAGCTGGACGAATTTGCGCTGCATGAACTCGTTCCAGTGGTCGCGGATGATCACGTCGACGAGGGGCACGTCCAGCTCCAGGAAATCGAGCTGCAGGAGAAGGCATTCGCGCAGGTCGCGAGCACCGACGCCGATGGGATCGAGCGACTGGATCGCTTTGACCGCCTTCTCGACAGTCTCAGCCGGCCAGGGGCCCGCGGCCTCGATCTCGGGATTCGTGGCCCGGAGATAGCCGTCCTCATCGATGTTACCGATGATGAAGTAGCCGATCTGTTTCACGTCCGGCGCGGCATCGCTCATGTTGAGCTGCCAGGTCAGGTGATCGGTCAGGTTGGGAGGGCGGGTGAGCGTGTTCTCGATGGGGAACTCGTCGTGCTCCTCCGTCATGCGGGGGTTGTAGCCGTACTCGATGTAGTCCTGGAAGTAGGCGTCGTAGTCGATCTCGTCGAAGGAGTCCTTCTCCTTCTCCTTGTTGTCGTCTTTCGGTTTGGGATCTTCTTCGGCCTGGCTCTTTTCCTGCGCTTCGGCCTCGGCGTCGTCTTCGGCCTTGACCTCTTCGGCGGATTCCTCCAGAAGCGGGTTCTCGAGCAGCTCCTGGTTGAGGACCTCCTGGAGCTCGAGCTTCGACAACTGCA
Organism: Thermoanaerobaculia bacterium; assembly: GCA_017883215.1. GTDB lineage: Bacteria > Acidobacteriota > Thermoanaerobaculia > Gp7-AA8 > Gp7-AA8 > JAJXWV01. The sequence goes on from JADGOA010000071.1 coordinate 2,193, forward strand.
GCAGCTTGATCGCCTGCTGGAGCGAAGGCGTCATGATCAGCTTCTGCGAGAGTTTGAGGTGGAGCTTTTGTTCTAGTGCCATCGTCGGGACTGCGACAGGATGAGCGGCGGCGGGTCAGCTGAGGTTGAATGACTCGCCAAGGTAAATTCGTCGAACTTCTGCATCCGCCGAAAGATCCTCAGGGATGCCCTGTCGGAAAATCTCACCTTCTTTGATGATATAGGCGCGATCCGTGATCTTCAACGTTTCCCGCACGTTATGATCGGTGATGAGAATCCCGATTCCTTTTGCGCGGAGTTGGGAAACGATGCGCTGAATCTCGAACACGGCGATTGGATCGATTCCTGCAAACGGCTCGTCCAGCAATATGAATGCCGGATTGATCGCCAGGCTTCTGGCGATCTCCACACGCCGGCGTTCCCCACCCGAGAGCGAATAGGCCCGATTGCGCGCGATGTGCGTGATCCCGAATTCCTCGAGCAACTGCCGGGTACGCCTCTCTCGCTCCGCCAGCGGCAGATTCATCGTCTCGAAAACCGAAAGCAGGTTCTCTTCGACGGTGAGCTTGCGGAAGACCGACGGTTCCTGCGGCAGGTAGCTGATGCCACGCTGTGCACGCAGGTACATCGGCAGCTCGGTGATGTCGTCCTCGCCGAAGCGAACGATGCCGGCGTCGGGACGGACCAGCCCCACGATGATGTAAAAGGTGGTGGTCTTGCCGGCGCCGTTCGGTCCGAGGAGCCCGACGATCTCCCCCTGCTGGATCTCCACGGAAACGCCGCGCACGACTTTACGGCCGCGATAGATCTTGACCAGCTGTTCTGCGCTCAGCCGCAGCGGGGCGGCCCCCTCTCGAGGTGTGGCGAACGGCAGGACTGTTGATTCCTCGTCGTGGTTCATCGGCTCTATTGCTGCGCGGAATGTAATTCACGCTGCTCTGCGGCGCCAGACTTGACTTCAGCGAGTAGCGAGTGGCGAGTAGCGAGCAGGAGGTCCAGCTCCCCTGCTCGCCACTCGCTCTCACGGTTGCGTCTTGTACGTTCCCTGCGTCGGCGAGGTCGGGCCCATCACTTCGACCTTGTTGCGCTTCAGATCGAAGGTGATCTGCTGGCCGGCGAGATTGCCGGTCGGCGCAGCCAGCGTCGCCGGCTTGCCCATGACGTAGATCATCCGCTGAGCGACCTGGTACACGGCGCGATCGCCGGTCCCCTTGCGCTGCGTGACGCGCTCCATCAGCACGACGTTCTTGTCGGACTCGACACGATCGAGCTTTCGCGCCGCGTCGAAAAGGAACACCGCGTGGTCAGAGGTCATCGTGCGCTGTTCATCATCGATCTGAACGTTGCCGAGCAGGTCCACGCGGCGGTCGTTCTTCCGCGCCAGGAGCTGATCGCTTCGCGACTGCATGGGCGTTTTTCGCTGCGCGTCACCCGTGTTGTAGAGGATGGTTCGCACGCCGCCTCGGGCCGTGAGCGTGTCGCCTGCGCCCTGCACCTGCAGCTCGTGGGCGAGGAGGATGTTGGTCTCCTGCCAGGCCCGAACGTTCCCGGTGAACACCGCCACCTTGTTGGCCTGGCGCATCACCAGCAGCTCCGAGTTGACGAACACCGGCTTGCCGGCAGGGAAAATATTCGTCGAGTCCGCCGACGTGGCTCCCTGCTTCGACACGAGCTGCGCGATCACGCTTCCCGTCGCTCTGGCCGTACCGGCGCGCGGAGAGAACTCGATCTGCTTCGCTTTGAGAACGTTGCCGTCCGTGGTGACGGTCGGGTCGAAGCCGGGCTGCGCGGTCAGCACGACCAGGTCGCCGGCGATGTCGTAGTTTGCGCGGATGGCCACGGCCTGGTTGCGCGGATCGGCGTATTTGACGTTGCCCTCCAGGAACGCCGCCGTGGCCTTGTGGGTGTTGCCGTCGAAGCCGACGGTGACGTGATCCGCCAGGATCTGCCGCGGAATCGGACCGAGCTCCTTCATCACCACCTGCCACTCGGCCTTGATCTCCGAGACCACCCTCGAAGCGAGCGCAATGCGGAAGGTCTTGGCCACGATGTCGCGCCTGGGCGGTCCGTCGAGGACCGCGTGCGCGAGGGCGGTCTCGCCAACGGCGTCGATGGCGCTGATCTGCCCGTCGCCTGTCAGCTCGGTGTAGAAGTGGTCGCAGGTGATGTCTTTCTTTCCGCCGAGGTTCTCTCCGGGAGCCGCAGCGCTGGACATGGAGATGAAGATGTGGCCCTGGCCTTCGAGGCCGACCAGCGTCTTCCGATCCTGCGTCAGCCGGCCGAAGATCCGGTCGCCGTTGAGGCGGTCGGCGGCGCGCGTCATCTCGACGTTCTGCGTGAACGTCACGTCGTTCTCACGCCGCCGGAACGTGCCGTCGGCAGCCTTGATCGTCATCGGCACATCCGCAGCCTGCGCAGGCATCATCGTGGCGTCGACCCGCTCGAAGAGCCGCAGTACCTCGGATTGCACGTCCAGATCGAGCGCGCCGGCATTGCCGTTCCATCGATCGACTCTGAACTGCACCGGGATGTGGTTCGTCAGACGACTGCCGTCGAAATGGATCTGAGCCGTCTGGATCTCCACCCCGTCGCTGGAGGTTACGCGCACGCCCCCCTTCGCGTCGGCCTCTTTCGTCTGGCTGTTGAATTCCGCCTCCGGGCAGACCAGCTCGTAAGTGAGACCGTTGGGCCGGAAGATCGTCAGGTGCACGTCCTCGAGCGAGTTCCAGTTCGACGTGTAGGCGACCACCCGCGCCGCGCGAATCCGCGAGACGACGCGTCCGCCGATCGTTTGCGTGTCCTCGAAGCCTTTCGACTCGACCTGCGCCTTCTCGCCCGTCCGCGTCACGATCACAGGCTCGGTGCCGGACCGGTCGCGCACTGCGCGTGTCCGGCTCCAGCTGAAGACGATCACCAGCACGAACGCGACGAACGCGATCGGCAACGCCAGCCGGAGGATCTTGATCGTTCGCTGCATGGAGTGATCAGTGACCCAAAAGTCCTGAGTGCTGAGTCCTGAGTCCTGGTTGCACGACCCCACTCAGGACTCAGCACTCAGGACTCAGGACTCGTGCGGTCCCAACCCGTCAAGTCACTGATGCTATTCCGTTTGGCGGGCATCCACGACGATCATTCGCGCGCCGGCGGGCCCATAGCGGTCTGCTTCGACGTGAAAGAGCACGTCAACGCGGCCGGCCGCCGTCATCTCGGCGGCGAGCTGCCTCACGGATGGCCAGACCACCGCCGGAATACGCGCCGCTCCAGCCGTCAGCGACACTTCCCAGCAGTCTTCGGCGAACATCCGCGAGCTCGCCACCTCCGCGCCGCGCATGAGGAACAGCGGCTGCGGGTTTCCTGCGCCGAACGGCTCCAGCATGTCGTGCATCGCCACGAACGCGCGGTCGATCTCGCCGATCGTGAGCTCGCCGTCGACATTCGCGCTTCGGACGAACGAGTCGGCGTCGAGCTGCTCGAACGCTGCTGCGAGCCTCTCGCGCAATTCGGGGAGGAGCGAGGCCGGCAACGAGAAACCGCAGGCGTATTCGTGGCCGCCAAAGTGGGTGAAGAGGTCGGCCACGCGCTCGAGCAGCGCGTGCAGATTGATCGTCGGAATGCTGCGGGCGGATCCGATGCACTGGCCGTCTTCGATGGCCATGACCAGCGTGGGGCGGTTGTACTTCTGCGAGATCCTCCCGGCGGTCAGCCCGAGAACGCCCCGGTGCCAGTTCTCGGAGGCGAGGATGAGGACGCGTGGGAAAGGTGGTCGGAGCTCGGTGCCCGCCGCTCCGGAACCCGCCCCTCCGAGCACCGTGCACCGAGCACCGTGCACCTGTTCGATCTGCTTCTCCGCCTCTACCCGCACGGCGCGCTCGATCGACTGTCGCTCGGAGTTCATTCGTTCCAGCTCGCTGCAGAGGTCCCACGCCGCCTCCTCACTCTCTGAGGCGAACAGCTCGATGGCAGTGTTCGCGGAAGCGAGCCGGCCCGCGGCGTTGATGCGTGGCCCGACCTTGAATCCGATGTCGGATGCGCGCAGCGGCCGGCCGTAAATCCCGATCCGTCTCAGCAGCGCGCGCAGTCCGGTATTGCGAATGTCGGAGAGGCCGCGCAGCCCGAGCCAGGCGATCGTCCTGTTCTCGCCGACCAGCGGCGCCACGTCGGCGATCGTCCCGATGGCGGCGATCTTCAGCAGCGAGTCGGTGGAGATCTTCTTCCCGTTGCGCCGGATCAGCTCGCAGCAGAGTTTGAAGGCCACGCCGACGCCTGCCAGATCCTTGAACGGGTATTCACATCCCGGCTGCTTCGGATTGAGAACGGCCGCCGCATCCGGCAGGACACCGGGCGGCAGATGGTGATCGGTGATGATCACGTCGATGCCGCGTTCGATGGCGTGCCGCACCGGTTCGACGCTGGTGATCCCGCAGTCGACGGTAACGACGAGCTTGACCTTCTTCTCGGCCAGCACGCGGTCGAGCACCTCGAGCTTCAATCCGTAACCGTCGACCAGGCGATGCGGCACGACGAAGCTGACATCACCGCCGAGGGCGCGGACGACAGTCTGCAGGAGAACGATCGAGGTGACGCCGTCGACGTCGTAGTCGCCGTAGATGACGATCGACTCACGATCGCGCACCGCGCGTTCGATCCGCTCGCACGCGTACGCCATCCCGTGAATGGTCGAGGGATCGTGCAGGTCGTCGGCCGTGGGGGCGATGTACCTCCGGTACGAAGCTTCATCCGTGATGCCGCGGCGGATCAGAATCGACCTGAGCACCGGATGCTCCATCGGAATCGAGCCGGCCGGAGGGGCAGCATCGGGAAGAAGCCAGCGGTCGAAGATGGGCATGGGGGACGGACGAATTTCAGACTTGAGATTGATGATTGACGAAGTGGGGCGGAGCTGCCTTCAAATCATCAATCATCAATCTCAGATCTGAAATCCCGTTCACTTCTCGTAGTGCCCCATCTTCCTGAACTTCTTGTACCGCTCTTCGGGGAGTAGAGCGGGTTTGATCTTCTGAAGTTCCTTCAGCGCCCGTTCCAGATACGGCGCCAGAAGATCTGCCGCGGCCTGCGGATCGCTGTGTGCGCCACCGGTCGGCTCCGGGACGATGTCGTCGATGATGGCGAGCCGCTTCAGGTCAAGGGCGGTGATGCGCATCGCCGCTGCGGCATCCGGAGCAGCGGAGGAGTTCTTCCAGAGAATTGCCGCACAACCTTCGGGCGAGATGACCGAATAGACGGAATGCTCGAGCATGAAAACGCGGTCGCCGACCCCAATCGCCAGCGCGCCGCCGCTGCCACCTTCGCCGAGGACCGTGATGATCACCGGCACCTGGAGCGCGGACATCTCGCGCAGGTTGACCGCGATCGCTTCGGCCTGTCCCCGCTCTTCGGCACCGAGCCCGGGATAGGCGCCCTGGGTGTCGATGAAGGAGAAGATCGGCAGGCCGAATTTCTCGGCGAGCTTCATGACTCTGAGAGCTTTGCGAAACCCTTCCGGACGCGGCTGACCGAAGTTGCGGATCACCTTCTCCTTGGTGTTCCTCCCCTTCTGATGGCCGACGATCGCGCACGGTTGGCCGCGAAAGCGCGCGAAACCGGCCACGATGGCGGGATCGTCGCCAAACTTGCGGTCGCCATGCACCTCGGTGAACTCCTCGAACAGGATGGTGATGAAATCGAGCGTGTACGGGCGCTGAGGATGGCGCGCGACGAGCGTTTTCTGCCATGGTGTGAGGTTCGCGTAGACTTCGTGGGAGACTTTGGTAAGCTTCTGCCGCAGTTCGGCGATCTCGGCCTCCCGGGCCGGCTCCGCTTCCAGAGCGGAGAGCTCCTCGATCTGTCGCTTCAAACGGAGGATCGGTTCTTCGAACTGCGCGGCTTCGGCGCTCATGTCGTGTGGACCGTAACAAATGGAACAGGAACTCGCAACTGAAGCAGCAAGCGGCCTCGAGCAGAAGCCGCAGCCGGCGTTGCCTGCGCTCGAATCGTGGGCGGAGAACGAGCGCATGCGCCACATTCCGGCTCTCGGCTGGATGATCGAGAAGCTCGAGGGCGATCTGCGCCGGCGTATCGACGGCCTTGCCGAGCCGTTCTATCCGCTCGCCGCGGCGGATCCGCGGCGCCTCCCCATCGAAGAGTCCCTTCGCGCGATCTGTCACGCCGTCGACCGGCTCGCAGACGTGGCCCGGCACAGCCGCGGCGCCGCGCATCCGCCGAACGACATCGCCAGCCGGATCCCCTCGTCGATCGCCAACGCCGTCGCCAGCCTCCGCAGCATCGACGCAAACGCTTTCGGCCGCCGCTTCCCGTACCACACCGGCGACCGATCGAAGGCCGAGTGTGTCTATGCCTCGTTCATGGCGGTGATCCAGCAGATGCATCGCGCGCTACCGCTCATCCGCGCAATTGATCCGACGGTCGACGAACGGATGAACGCCGGTCTCGTGCAACTGCAGGAACCGCTGCGGCGCGAGCCGATGGCGTGACGCCCCAATCTACGGTGTAGGGACGCGCAGCAGCGCGTCCGCTGCTGATCACCTGCCGTGCGCCCGCAAAAACGTTTCCGGCCGGCTGAACACCTTGGCGATGTTCATCCCGTTCTTGACGGCGTTGAACGTAACCTTCCCCGTCGCCAGCGCCGCTCCCAGCTGCACGTACGTTCGCAGTTTGCCGCGATGGCGGTACCTGACATCGAGCGTGTGCCGCCAGAGGCCGGAATACTCCTGGTAGAAATCTTCGAGCGGGAGTGTCGTCGGCAGAACGGCATGGACGATGTCGAACATCTCCCAGTTCTGCGTCGTCACGCGGTGCTTGTCCGAGTCCCATAGGTCCGTTCCCGGTAGGGGCGTGAGAATCGAGAAGCCGCTGTTGTAGGCGCCCATCTGGTCGATCCAATCTTTCAGCCGCGCGAAGTCGTCGCGGTTCCACGCCGGATCGACGATGAAATTCGGCGTGAACCCGACGCCGAGGTCTTTCAGGATCTCGATGGCCCTGACGTTGTTGGAAGCCGTGTTCTTCTTGTTCACCGCCAGCAGCCCTTCGTCGGTGATCGATTCCAGACCGAGGAAGATCGCCAGAGAGCCGCAGTCCTTCCACTGCTCGATGAGATGCGGAAACTTGCAGATGATGTCTGTGCGGGTCTGGACGGTGAAGTACTTGCGGATCCCGGCCGCCTTGATCTGCGCGGCCATCTCCTCGCCGCGGCGGACGTTCATCCAGAAGATGTCGTCGGTGATGAAGACGTTCGGAGCTGAGATCTGCTCGAGCTCGCGCACGACGCGCTCGGGCGTTTTCTCGCGGAAGGTGGCCTCGTGAAATTTCCAGACCGAGCAGAAGTTGCAGCGGAACGGACACCCTCGAGCGGTTTCGAGCAGAGCCAGCGGCTTGCGGAAATTGATGTAGTAGCGATCGGCGTAATGCGCGATGAGGTGACGCGCGGGCATCGGATACGAATCGAGGTCCGGCCGAACGTTCGCGGCTCCGGTGCGAATCCACTTTCCGCCGGCGTTCAGCACGAGGCCGGCCACGTGCCGCGGCTCCTTTCCGCTGTCCAGCGCGTCGACTAGTGCCGGCATGACCTCCTCTCCGTCACCCATGGCGATGGCATCGATCGATGAGGCCTGAAACCATTCCGGGTCGCGAGAGGCGTCGTGGCCGCCGACCACGATGTACGCCTGCGGCATCTGCCGCCTGATGCGCTCGGCCAGGCGGATGGTCCGCGTGCGCTCCGTCGTGAAGTTGCACTGCAATCCCACGACGTCAGGCGAGAACGAACGGCAGGCTGCCAGTCCCTTTTCCTCGCCGTCGATCCGCAGATCGACGACCTTGCACTCGTGGCCGTCGCGCTCGAGGCATGCCGCGACGCAGATCGGACCGAGAGGCTCGACGAATGTCAGCATCTCCAGCCCGAGGATTCCTCCGACGGGAGGCTTCAAGAACGCGACTTTCATTGGATTGGGGCGCGCTGAAAGTAGCGCGATCGGCAGCTGGCCGCAAGTCGGACGAGCGTTCCTGCCGCTCAGAGGATGTTGATCGGATCGACGTCGATGGCCACGTCGGCGCCTTTCCACTTCCGGGGCAGCATCACCGCCTCGACTGCCCGCCGCAACGCCACGCGGTGTGGTGAGCGCAGCAGGATCTGGTAGCGCCACACGCCTTTGATCCGCACCAGCGGAGCGGGAGCCGGCCCCTGGATGCGGCTTCCTGCGAGCGGCTGGATGGCATCCTCGAGCATCCTGCCGCACTGCATGGCCGCCTTCTCGACGTCCGGAAGGTTCTCTCCGCGGAACAGCACGGCGATCATCGAGGTGACCGGCGGGTAGTGAAAGGTCCGCCGGAACTGGATCTCCGCCTCGAAGAAGGCCTCGTAGTCGTGCCTCGTGGCGTGCTCGATCGCGTAATGCGTCGGGAACGCGCTCTGGATCAGCACGCGCCCCGGAAGCTCACCGCGGCCGGAGCGCCCGGCTACCTGCGTGAGCAGATAGAACGTTTTTTCCGCCGACCGGAAATCGGGGAATCCGAGAATCGAATCGGCGTTGAGAACGGCAGTGAGCGTGACATTCGGGAAGTGGTGCCCCTTGCTGAGCATCTGCGTGCCGATCAGCGCGCGAGTATGGCCGCGCCGAAACCGGTCCAGGATCGCCACGAGTGTGCCTTTCTTCCGCGTCGAATCGCGGTCGAGAACGTCGACCGCTACATCTGGAAAATCGCGGCGGAAGCGCTCCTCCACCTTCTCGGTCCCGAAGCCGATCGGCTGCAGGACCTCGCCGCTGCAGAGCGGGCACTTCGCCGGGATCCGTTCCCGATGGCCGCAGTAGTGGCAGATGAGCAGGCCGGAACGGCGATGGACCGTCAGCGTCACGCTGCAGTCGTCGCAGCGAAACTCGTGGCCGCACTCGCGGCACAGCAGATAGGGCGCGTAGCCGCGGCGGTTCATCAGGATGATGGCCTGCTCGCCTGAATCGAACGTCGAGCGCAGGATCTTCTTCATCGTCGCGCTGAAGATGACGAAGCCTTTGTCCTCTTTCTCGGCTCTCTCCTTCCGGAGATCGATCACTTCGACGGCGGGAAGCGGCCGCGACTCGACGCGGCTGGCCATTCGCAGCAGCGTGTACTTGCCGTGTGCGGCGCTCTCGCGGGATTCCAGCGACGGCGTGGCGGAGCCGAGGACGATCGGGATGTTGCGCAGCTGGGCGCGGACGACTGCGAGGTCGCGCGCGTTGTAGCGAGGCGTCTCCTCCTGCTTGTACGCGCTGTCCCCTTCCTCGTCGACGACGATCAGGCCCAGCGACGGAAACGGCGTGAAGAGAGCCGACCGCGGACCGATGGCCACGTCTACCTCCCCTCGCCGGGCGCGCCACCACTGGTCGTAGCGTTCGCTGGCGGAGAGGCTGCTGTGCAGGATGGCGATCCGCTCGCCGAAGCGCTCCTTCAGCCGCGACGCGAAAACCGGCGTCAGCGAGATCTCCGGAACGAGAAGCAACGCCTGCTCCCCCCGCCTCACCGCCTCCCTCATCACCTCGATGTAAACCTCGGTCTTCCCGCTGCCGGTCACTCCCTCCAGGAGAAAGGGGGCAAAGCGTCCGAATGAGGAGCGCACGGCGTCGACGGCAACCTGCTGCTCGATGGAGTAGCGGAGCTCGCCCACGCTGGCCATGTCGACACCGGCCAGAAATGCGTCGAGCGTGTGGCGCCGTGGACGCCGCTCGATGCGGACGACGCTCTTCTTCACGATCGCGGAGAGCACGGCCGCGCTGATCCCGGCATTCTCGAGCGCCGCGACCGACATCTCGCCGCCCCGGGCCTGGAGCAGCTCGACCGCGCTCCGCTGCTTCGGCGACAGGGCGTCCGCGGAGCCCTCCAGGACAGCGAAGCGATCGTAGCGGACCCCCTTGGCGTCAGTGAGCCGGTCGCGGACGGACACCAGTCCCGCGTCGCGCAGGCGCCGGATCGTGGCCCGGGAAACGCGCATCTCCTCGAGCAGCATCGCCATCGGCAGCGGACGCTTCTGAAGCTCACGGACGACCGCGAGATCGCCCTCGACGATCCGCTCGTCCGCGAGCGCAGCAGCGATCAGCTGCTCGTCGCCGGCGAGAACCGCTTCGCGTTTTCCGCGTGCCCCCATGTTCGCCGGCAGCGCCACGCGCAGCATCTCGCCGACCGGCGCGATGTAGTACTCG
>JADGOA010000072.1 GCA_017883215.1 Thermoanaerobaculia bacterium
CCGTGTTCTTTCTCGGCCGTTCGTCGGAAATCTCACAACCGCAGGTGGAGCTTCCGCGGCGCGACAACATCGCGGCGCTCGCCGGCCTCGTCCCGTTCCTCCTCGTGCTCCTGGAGATTGCTCGCGTCGTGGACGCGCGGCCTGCCGCCATCGCCGCCCTGATCGCCGGAGTCGTCGTCCTGCGCGACCGGCTGCTCGACATCGACCTCTCGATCGTGCCGCTGTTCTTCTTCGCGTTCATCGTCATCGAAGGGCTGCGCACGGTCCATGTCGACGGCTTCTTACGCGCGAACACGTACTTCACGTCGATCGCGCTCTCGCAAGTGATCTCCAATGTCCCGGCGACCGTCCTGCTGACGCCCTTCGCGCACGGCGACTGGCGCACGCTGCTCTATGGCGTGAACGCGGGCGGCTGCGGCACCATCATCGCTTCGCTGGCGAATCTGCTCGGCTGGCGCATCTACGCCCGCGAATCCGGCCGCGACACGCGCTTCTTCTGGCGCCTGACAGCGATCAACTTCGCCTTCCTGGCGTGGATTGGCGTGGGCGGGTGGGCCCTGCTGCGGCTCATGCGGTGAGCCGCTCGCGAAGCATGACCCCGCCGTAGGGCAAGGCTGCGCCGTGCTAGGGCAAGGCTGCGCCGTGCCGAATCAACCTCGCCCCTCCTGGCGTGGAACGGAGAGCGGACAAGAATGTCCGCTCTCCTCCCACCCGCAAAGCGACAACCGCTTACCCGCACAAAAAAAGCACAGGCCGGCCGGCCTGTGCTCGAGGTAATCGGTGAGCTGTGTTTACTTCAACGCGGCGAGGCTCTTGTCGCGCGTGGCGCGGAACTCGTCGCCCGGTTTCCAGTTCGGCATCGAAGACGCGTTCGCGGCTTCCCATCCGAGCCAGTAGCCGAGCTGCGCCATCTCGATGCTCGTCGCCCAATCCCAGTCCGCTTCGATCTCGTCGCTCGGCTGGTGGTAGTGCTTCTCCCGGTACTCCTTCAACTTCGCTTTGCCGTAGCCGGCAGGCTTGCCGATCACCTCCTGCCCTGCGCCGATCGAGAACGCCGGGATGCCGGCACGGCCCATGCTGAAATGATCGGAACGGTAGTAACTCCCCTGTTCCGGCTGCTGATCGGGCACGATGCGGATGCCGAGCGCGCTGGCCACCTTCTCCGCGGTCGGGTAGTAGGTCGTTCTCTCGGCGCCGAGCATGGTCACGTCGCTGACCCGGCCGATCTCCTGAATGGCGTCGAAATTCAGGTCGAGTGCGATGCGACCCGCCGGAATGGGCGGATGGGCACCGAGGTATGCCGAGCCGAGCAGCCCCTGCTCTTCGGCAGTGACAGCGGCGAAAAGGACCGACCGTTTGGGCGCCGGTTTCGTCTTCGCCCAGACGCGGGCCAGGTCGAGCAGCACGGCGCAGCCGGTGGCGTTGTCGATTGCGCCGTTGTAGATGGCGTCGCCGGTCGCGTCCGGCTTGCCGATGCCGAGGTGATCGTGATGCGAGGTGTAGACGATGGCCTCATCGCGGAGCTTCGGATCGCTTCCCTCCAGCTTCGCGACGACATTGGCGCTGTCGAACGGACGCAGCTTGCTGGAGATCGTCGCATTGAACTTGACACCGAGTGGAACCGGCTTGAAGTCGCGCGACGCCGCCGCACGCGTGAGCTCGTCGAGGTTGTACCCCGCGGCCTTGAACAGATTCTGAGCCACCGGCTCGGTGATCCATCCCGCCCACTTCAGCGCCGGCTCGCCGGGCTTGTTGAGCATGAACGCGTTCTCGTACCCCCACGAGTTTCGCACCACGGGCCAGCCGTATCCAGCTGCCTCATTCGTGTGAATCAGGATGACGGCCGCTGCGTTCTTTGCCGCCCCCGTCTCGTACTTGTAGGTCCAGCGACCGTAGTACGTGCGCGCCTTTCCCTTGAACAGGTCTGGCTCGCTCGCCGTTGCCGGGGGATCGTCGACCAGCATGATCAGCGTCTTGCCGCGAGTATCGATGCCTTTGTAGTCGTCCCACCGATACTCCGGCGCAACGACGCCGTGACCGACGAAGATCACGTCCGAATCGATCGCGTCGCCGGGCACCTGCGTCTGGTCCTGGCCGACGTATTCGTCTTCGTGCTTCAGCGGACCGACGACAGAGGCGCCGTCCTTGGTGAACGAGAGCGCCGTCTTCGCCGGGTCGGTGGTGATGCCGAGCATCGGCACCTTCTGGTAGTACGTGCCGTTGTCGCCGGCTGGTTTCAGGCCCGCGGCCTCGAACTGCGTGGCGATGTACTCGATCGCGACCGAGTCGCCGCGCGTTCCCGTCCCGCGACCTTCCAGCAGGTCCGAGGCAAGGAAACGGACATCCGCCTTGATCGCCTTCTCATCGAACGCAGCCAGGCCGCGCTTCACAACAGAGGGCATGGGTGAAGTGGATTTGGCCGCGCTCTTCTGCGCGGCGAGAGGAACGCCGATCAGGGTACCGGCGATCAGGAAGAAACAGAGAGACCGCAAACGCATGATTGCTCCTCGTTCTGAAGTGATTGTGCGAGCCGGCGTGATCGCGCCCGCGCCGGGGGATGGTATCGGATCCTGAGTCCTGAGTCCTGAGTCCTGAGTCCTGAGTAGGTGAGTTTAGCGGCAAGCGGGGGCGTGAGAGATGGTGGTCACGCGTCGCGTCCCCACTCAGGACTCAGGACTCAGCACTCAGGACTCGTTTCCCCGGGTAGGGACTTCGGCTCGGCGATCACTCCTCATTCAGAGTGTCGGACCTGATCAACTACGACCCCGTCGACGCCCTTCACCTGCCGATCAGCGAACGCGTCCTCGACCGCCTCGGCGACATCCTTCTCGCCTCCGATGAAATCCTCGGCATGATCGCAGCGAACCCGCTGCTCCCGAGCGATGCAACCCGATGCGTGGAGCGATCGGTGAAGACCCTGTACGAGCAGGTCAACGATCTGATGAAAACGCTGGCGGACTGACCTACTTCGACGCCGGGATCTGCTTCTTCATGGTCGCCACCAGGTTCTCGTAATAGCCGGGCGCGTTCTTGCCGTAGAACTCGATGAAGCCTTTGGCGACCTCTTCGAGACTTCTGTACGAGAGTGGATTCTTGTTCGCCTCGCGCAACGCCGGCACGATTCTGCGAACGCGCTCCCAGACATAGAGGAGCTCTCCGCTATTCGACCGATAGAAGAGCTCGGCATTGAGAATGCCGTTCACGACGAACGCCGAGGCCATGTCCCAGTAGCTCGTCACCATCCGAAACGAGGCGTTCTCTTCCGTTCCCGGCGGGCAGTCCGCCAGGAACTGCTCGCGCGATGTGAACGGCGGCAGTGCCGCAAACCATTTGCGCGCCGCCCGCAGGCGCTCCTCGCGTCGAAGGTCATAAAGTTTGAGGATCAGATCCGCGTCGTCGTATGTTCCCGGTACTTTCGTCGTCATTCCTCTTCACTCCTCGAAACGCGGCAGCAGCGCCCCGTTGCTTGTCATTTGCGGCGTCGATGGCGCGGCACTTCGCGCGGGTGGCGTTCGTGCGGGCGGCGGTCGTCTTCGGCGGTCACGACTTCGACGGGTTGCAGGTACGCCTGCACGAGGGCGACCGCATGGTCCATTGTCCGGGAATGATACAGGTGCCAGCGTAATGTCACCGGGTCACGAGGTCACGAGGTCACGAGGTCACCGGGTCGCCGATCTCGCGAATCGGGGAGGGTGTGTCAACGTTCACCTTGAAACTTCGAAACCTCGAAATCTCGTGAGCTCGTGACCTCGTGACCCGGCGCCCCACCGACCCGGCGACCCAGTGACCTTTTTGTCATGCCAATCACCGCATGCTGACGGCCACATCCGTACAATGGCAATTCAGGGGAAATCAGCACGTGATAGTTATTTGTTTTGAGTCCACATGAGCCGGCCCTTTCTACTCGGCGTTGCGCTGTTCGCAGCGACCGCCGCCTTTGCGCAACAGGCGCCCGTGGCTCCTCCGGACCCGTCGATGGAGCCACCGCACTACTCCGAGAGTGTCTCGGTCGGCTTCGTCTTGATCCCCTTTACCGCCATCGGCCCCAAGGGAACTCCGCTGACCGATGTACGAGAGCGCGACGTCCAGCTCTACGTCGACGGGGTCCGCGTCCGCAACGACATGTTCGAGCGCTCGATGAATGCCCCGGTGTCGTTCACGATCCTTCTGGATGGATCGGGATCGATGGGTCTGGCCGGAAAGATGGACGCTGCCCGCTCGGCGGTCGCCACACTCGTCACGCACCGGAAGCCGGGAGACGACTTCGCGCTCTACGTTTTCGCTGAGAGCGCCGCCGTAGAGGTCGTCCCGTTCACGCAGGACCCTTCGAAGATCGTACGCGCTCTCGACGCGGTCAAGCCATTCGGCAAGACCGCATTTTTCGACGCGCTGGCCACCATGCCGCAGCGGAGCGACCTCGGTGCGAACCCGACGCGCGCCATCATCCTTCTCAGCGACGGGATCGACAACGCCTCGCACCTGACGCGCGCACAGCTGCCTTCACAGCTCGAAGGCGTGGCTGTTCCGATCTATCCGCTCGGCCTGCGCGAAGCGGCCGAGCAACAGCGGGTGGATCCGAAGAACCTCAACGAGGAGCTCTCGGATCTGGCCCTTCTCGACGAAATCGCAAACCTGACCGGAGGCCGGCTGTTCGTCGGCAACCGGCCGGAACAACTCTCTGCCGCAGTCGACGCGTTGGAAAACAACTTGCGCGCCCAGTACCTGATCGGCTTTCCGCCGACCGGGGCAGGCGCAGTAAGGTACCGGCGAATCTCGCTCAAGCTCGCCGGGCGCGTTCGTTCCGTGCGAGTGAGGGCGGGGTATCTCGGCACTGAACCTCCCCTGCTCACCGCGTCGACCAGCGGCAAGGGCAAAAAGAACGAAAGGAAACGAAGTTAATGAAGAACTTTGTCAGAATTGTGTCCATCACGGCTGTGTCCGCTCTGCTCGGTGCGTGCGCGACGACCAAGAGCGTCGATCAGAAAATCGCGCAGTCCGTCGCGCAGTCGCAGGCCCAGACCAACCAGAAGATCGAGTCGGTTGCCTCGCAGGTCGAGACGGTCCAACAGCACCAGAAGGAGCAGGACGCGCAGCTGGCGCAGCTGAGCCAGGAAGCGAAAGACGCTCTCAAGCGTGCGCAGGAGGCGGGGGTTCTCGCCAAGGGAAAGGTCGTTTTCGAGCAGACCTTCGCCGAAGACCGCGTGAAGTTCAAGAGCGGTTCCTACGAGGTCAGCAAAGAGAGTAAGGCAGCACTCGACGAGTTCGCCGGCAAGGTGAAGGCTCTGAACACGCAGTATTTCATCGAGATCCAGGGCCACACCGATAATGTCGGCGGCTCGAAGTACAACGACGAGCTCGGACAGCGCCGCGCTGAGTCCGTACGCCGCTACCTGTCGCGCTCGGCGCAGATGCCGCTGAACCGCATGTCGACGATCTCGTACGGCGACGCGCTTCCGGTCTCGTCGAACAAGACGCGGAAAGGCCGCGCTGCGAACCGTCGCGTCGTTCTCGTGGTTCTCGAGTAGCCCCGAACCGAACAGCAGACGATCGCGTCTGCGGCAGTGAGCAAAAGGCCGGCGTACGCCGGCCTTTTTGCGTTCGTGCGACTGCGAGCGACAGCCGCACGAACCACCCGGGCATGGGGCATGAGGCATGAGTAAGGCGGCGGACCCCGGGACCCCGTCCCATGCTTCATGTCTCGTGCCCCATGCCTGGGCCCGGGCGGCGGTTACTCGAACGTCGCTACGACCGGCGCGTGGTCGCTCGTGCCGGTCTCGCGGTACGACGGACACGACACCGCGCGTTCAGCGATCGGCGCGCTGGCGAGCACGTAGTCGAGCCGCCAGCCGATGTTGCGCTGACGCAGATTCCGCCACGGCGCCCACCATGTGAAGTAGTTCTCGTCGTCGGGGTAGAGCTTCCGTCCGACGTCCACGAGCCCCTGCGCGAGCAGCTGCTCGAAGAGAGCGCGCTCTTCCGGAAGCTGACCGATCGACGTCGCCTTCCGCTCTTTCGGGTGCACGTCCATCTCGCTGCGGGTGATGTTCATGTCGCCGCAGAGAACGAGTTTCCGGCCCCCGGCATGGATCGCCGCGGCGTAGGCGACCAGCGCGCTGAAGAACTCGATCTTGGCTGCGAAGTCCTTTCCTCCGTTCGGCACGTACACGGAGGCGTACACCGTGTCACCGACCTCCGCCTGCACGATGCGAGTCTCATTGTCGAAATGGGGATGCGTGAATTTCGGCGGTTCCCGAAACGATTCGGTACGGATGTGCAGGCCGACCCCAGAGTACGCCGCCGCTCCATGCCAGTAGCACGAGTACCCCTCGAGATTGCAGATCGCTTCGGGAATCTGCTCCGGCTTCGCCTTCAGCTCCTGAAGACAGATCACGTCGGGCCGCTCCGCGGCGGCCCAGTCGCGGAACTGCTCCTGTCGTGCCCGGATCCCGTTGACGTTCCAGGTGGCAATTTTCATTTCCGGAACGATTGTATCGATTGCGTCACGAACGAAGTGCAAACGAAATAACTATTCTCGCGTCATTCTTCAGACGGACGACACCGGAGGACTCATGCGCAAAGCCGCACTCATTACGCTTCTGCTGCTCATCCCTGCTTCATCGCTGTTCGCACAGGACTGGCGCGGCCGCCGCGACTACACGCCCGCCGATACGAAGTTCGACCTGACGCCCTTCGCCGGCTACCGCTGGGGCGGCACGATCTACTCCGATCAGACGGACCTCTACGGCCAGAATGTCGATCTGCAGAGCTCGGCAAATTACGGCATCAGCCTTGGCATTCCAGTCTCACGCACCGGCATGAAGGTGGAGCTGATGGTCGATCGCCAGGACACGAACGTCGGAAATGGCGGCGGGCTTTTCACCCCGGCGGACAACTTTGGCAATTTCCACGTGACCTACTTTCACGGCGGACTGCTCATTCCGTTCGCGCAGTCGCGCACGGCAACGCCATACGTCGCCGTCAGCGCCGGCATTACCAATCTCGACCCCAGTCAGAGCGGTGTGCAGTCGAGCAACAAGTTCTCTGCTGCCGCGGGAGTCGGCGTCAACGTTCCGATCACCCCGCAGCTCGGCCTTCGCGTGGAGTTCCGCGGCTTCTACACGCCGATGGGATCCAATAACAACAACTGCTATCGCTGCTCCTTCAACACGTACAACCACGATCTGGTTCAGGGTGAGACGAAGGTCGGGCTGTCGGTGAAGTTCTAGAAGCGGACCGCAGAACGCGGAACCGCAGAACGCAGTCCGCGGTCTGCGGTCTGCGGTCTGCCGTCCCTACTGCCACCTGAAGATACGCAGTGCGAGCGCGAAGCAGACGATGCCCCAGATGGCCAGGATGGCCATTGGCATCGCCACCGTGTGCAACGGCATGGCGTCGTTCATCACCGCGCGCAGGGCGTCGTTCAGCGCGGTCAGCGGCAGCGCCCGGATGAACGGTTTGGCGGCCTCCGGAAAGCGCTCGTAAGAGAAGAAGACGCCCGAGCAGAGCCACATCGGCATCATCACGACGTTCATCATCCCGCTGACGGCTTCGATCGTTCGCGCACGCGACGCCACGAGGATGCCGACTCCCGAAAACGAAAACCCTCCGACGAGGCAAAGCAGCGCAAGAGTCCAGATCGACCCGTTCACCCGGACGCCGAAAACGATCCAGCCGAAGGCGACGAGGAACGTCACTTCCAGGAGCAGGAAGACGAGGCGCGACAGGAACTGGGCGATCAGGTAGTCGCTCTTCCGCATCGGGGTCGCCACCAGTCGCTTGAGCAGCTTTTTCATGCGCGCGTTCACGATGGTGAATCCGACGGCCCACATGCCGGTGCTCATGAGGTTCATGCCGAGGAGTCCCGGCAGGAGAAAGTCGATATAGCGCGACCCCTGCTCGGTGACGTGCGACTCGGAACTGCGGAAGACGTCGCGGCGCCCCGCAGCCGTTTGCAGCGCGTCGTCGGCCTCGACGCGGGCAGTGCGGGCGTCGGGCCGCGTGACATCGAACCGGTACACCGGCGTCCGCTGCCCGTCGATGAGAAGCGAGACTTTCCCGCGACGCAGCGCCAGCCGCGCCTCGCCGGCCGTCATGATGCGCGGCAACAGCGCGGGCGATCGCGCCAGTGCCGCCTCGCGTGCGGCCGCTTGCGGACCGTCGACCACCGCGATGGGAATGCGATCGGGCGGCTTTGAGCGGAACGCGAATCCCAACGCCAGAGCCAGCAGCAGCGGAAAACCAAACACCCAGAACACCGCTTCGGTCTCGCGGAGAAACTCCTTCGTCCGGACGATGGTCAGCTCGACGATCGGGTGATGCGGCGTCTCAGACATCGCGCAACTCTCTTCCGGTGAGACTGACGAAAAGGTCCTCGAGGGTTGCGGCGTGCGTGGAGAGCGTGCGCAGTTTCGCGCCGCGATTTTCGACCGTGGCGATCAGCCGCGGCACCACCTCGGCGAGCGAATCGACCGTGAGGAGCCAGTGATCGCCACGCCGGGATACCGCGTGCACGCCGTGGATGGCGCTCACCCTGTCGCGGTCGACGGGCGGATCGCTCGCGAACTCGACCACGTTCGGCGCCTCGAGCTTCGCGATGAGCTCCTTCGGCGTGCCGAGGGCGATCAGCTGACCGTGATCGACGATGGCGATGTGGTCGCAGAGGCGCTCGGCCTCGTCCATGTAATGCGTCGTCAGCAGAACCGTGCCGCCTGTGGCCCTGAATTTCGCCACCACTTCCCACAGCTGCAGACGGCTCTGCGGGTCGAGTCCTGTTGTCGGCTCGTCGAGAAAGAGAATATCGGGATTGCCGACGAGCGCGCACGCCACCGCCAGCCGTTGCTTCTGCCCACCGGAGAGCTTTCCCACCCGGGCATCGCGCTTCTCGTCCAGTGACAGCTCGCGCAGGAGGCCGTCCGGATTCCGGCCATTCGCGTAAAACGACCGGAAGAGCCGCAGCGTCTCGATGACTGTGAGCTTCTCGTGCAGCTGCGTCTCCTGAAGCGAGATGCCCATGCGCTCGCGAAGCTCGTGCTCGTTGCGCTTCCACGACAGCCCGAGAACCTCGACCTCGCCTCCATCCGGGATGGTCAGCCCCTCGAGAATCTCGATGGTCGTCGTCTTCCCCGCTCCGTTCGGCCCGAGCAGGCCGAAGCATTCGCCGCGCACGATCGAGAGGTCGAGGCCGTCGACGGCCTTGACGTCCTCATAGTGCTTGCGCAGATTGCGACAGGAGACTGCGAGGTCGTTCATGCGAAGGGCGAAGATAGCAGAGGAGACGAGTTGCTCAGTTACTCAGTTGCTCAGTTGCGTTCCTACCCGCTACCCGCTACCCGCTACCATATGGCACTCTTCTCGCCACGCGGGAACACCATGAAAGCAATCGTCATCGATCAGCCGGGCGGCCCTGAAGTCATGCGTGTCGGGGATGCGGCGTCGCCACCGCTCGGGCCGCGCGACATTCGCATCACCGTCCATGCCGCCGGCATCAATCGCGCCGATCTGCTGCAACGGGAAGGCCATTACCCTCCACCAGCGGGCGCGTCGCCGATCCTCGGCCTCGAATGCGCGGGAGTGGTCGCCGAAACAGGCGACGAAGTGAAATCGTTCGAGCCCGGCGAGCGCGTCATGGCGCTCCTCGCCGGCGGCGGCTACGCGCAGGAAACAGTCGTCGACGCGGGCTCGGTATTCCGCGTCCCGGACGCACTCGCCGACACGGAAGCCGGCGCCACGCCGGAAGCCTTCCTCACCGCGTTCTCCAACATCTTCATGCTGGCGCAGGCGAAGAGCGGAGAGAGCATCCTGATCCACGGGGGCGGCAGCGGCATCGGCACCGCCGCAACGACGCTCTGCAAGCTCGCAGGAATGCGCGTGCTCGTCACAGCGGGATCCGCCGAGAAATGCGCGCGCTGCATCGATCACGGTGCGGATGTCGCCATCAACTACAAGGACGAAGACTTCGTCGACAAAGCCCGCGGCGTCGATGTCGTTCTCGACCACCTCGGCGCGCGCT
Organism: Thermoanaerobaculia bacterium; assembly: GCA_017883215.1. Lineage (GTDB taxonomy): Bacteria > Acidobacteriota > Thermoanaerobaculia > Gp7-AA8 > Gp7-AA8 > JAJXWV01. Next base: position 10,010 of record JADGOA010000072.1, read on the forward strand.
ATCTGCCGCGCGATCTCGAAGCGATGGCCCGCGGCGGCCGGGTCGTGATCATCGGCTCGATGGGCGGCGCGCGCACTGCCGAGATCGACGTCACGAAGCTCCTCGCCAGCCGCCAGCACATCATCGGTTCGACGCTGCGCGGCCGGCCTCTCGACGAAAAAGCGGCGATCGTCTCCGCCTTTCTCGACCGGTTCGGCGACGATCTCCGCGCCGGCCGCATTCGCCCCGTCATCGACAGCGTCTTCCCGATCGCCCGCGTCGCCGACGCGCACCGGCGCATGGCCAGCAGTGAACATTTCGGAAAGATCGTGGTGAAGGTGCGGTGAGCACGACGGGCGAGTAGGGACGCGCTTCTGAGCGCCGTCTCAGAAGTTACCGGTATGTGGAGAGCGGACATTCCTGTCCGCAGCGGCCGGACATTCGTGTCCGGCCGCTGGGCAGGCGCTCATCGCCGATTGTCGCGTGCCGTCGGCCACGCTGCTCGGGAGCCGCCGGACAAGAATGTCCGTCGGCAGCGGACAAGAATGTCCGCTCTCCATGAGGGTCGGACTTTTGAGTCAGCGTCAGCAGCGCGTCCCTGCCGTCAAGATGCGCGTGGGCTCGCGGGCTACCGCAGCATGGCCACCGAGCGGCACCGCTTGTACGCAGCGCGCGGCCGAGGTGTCACCTTTTCGACAGGAAGTACAGGCCGGCCCAGATCTTCAGATCGATCAGAATCCCTTCGCGTTCGCGTGCCTGCAACCAGCCGGCGAGGCTGGCCAGCGGGATTTCATGAACGACGATGTCCTCGCCTCCGATGCCGCCTCCGCCACCGCGCTTCCTCAAGCCGTAGGCACGATAGAACGTCACGATCTCCGAGGTGATGCCGGGCGAGGAGGGCCCGCCGGCGAGCCGCTCGACCCGCTCCGCGGTGTAGCCGGTTTCTTCTTCCAGCTCTTTGCGCGCCGTCGCGGCCGGATCGCTGTGACCTTCTTCGTCGCCGACCAGCCCCGCCGCAAAATCGATGACGCGCGCATTGACCGGCCGCCGGAACTGCTCCGTGAGGATGACGCGTGCGTCGTCGGTCTGCGCGATAACGGCCACCGCCTCAGTGGCCTTCTTCCGTTCGACGTATTGCCATCCGTCGCGTTCTTTGACGTAGAGGTGATCGCCTTCGAAAACGGTCTTTGCAGACATACAGTCCTGAGTCCTGAGTCCTGAGTCCTGAGTCCTGAGTCCTGAGTCCTGAGTCCTGAGAGTGAGTGTAGCGGCTCGAGGCAGGAGTCAACCGTTTTCATTCATCGTTCAAAGCCCCGCGGCGGGTGCCTCACTCAGGACTCAGGACTGAGTACGGCGGTGCCGATGATCTCTCCACGGCGTAGATCGCTGAGCGCCTCGTTGGCGCGCTCCAGGGGGTACGAAACGCGCCGCGACTCAATGCGCTGAGCCGCGGCGCGCGCAAAGAATTGGGCGCCATCGGCGCGCGTGAGGTTTGCCACCGAGACGATGGACCGCTCACCCCACAACAGCTCATACGGGAATGAGGGGATGTCGCTCATGTGGATTCCGGCGCAGACGACCACGCCGCCTTTCACCACGTTCTCGAGCGCTCGCACCACGAGTGGTCCGGCCGGAGCGAAGATGATCGCCGCATCGAGCGGCTCCGGCGGACGCTCGCTCGAACCGCCCGCCCAGGCGGCGCCGGCTTCGCGGGCGAACTGCTGGCCGGCGGCATTGCCGTCACGCGTGAAGGCGAAGACTTCGCGGCCGTCGACTCGCGCGATCTGGGCGAGGAGCTGCGCTGAGGAGCCGAACCCATAGAAGCCGATCCTCCGCCCCTCACCAGCCATCCGGTATGCGCGGAACCCGATCAATCCGGCGCAAAGCAACGGCGCCGCCTCGTCGGCCGCATACGAGGGTGGAATGGCGAAGCAGAATCGCGCGTCCGCGACGACGTACGCGGCATAACCGCCATCGACCGTGTAGCCGGTGAATCGAGCGTTGTCGCAGAGATTCTCGCGTCCCGCGCGACAGTAGCCGCATTCGCCGCATGTCCATCCGAGCCACGGCACGCCAACTCTGTCGCCTGACGCGAACGAATCGCTGCGGCTCTCTTCGACGATGCCGACAACTTCGTGCCCGATGATCAGCGGCAGCTTCGGGTGGGGCAATTCACCGTCGATGATGTGCAGGTCGGTCCGGCAGACAGCGCAGCATTCGATTCGAATGAGCAACTGCTCGGCCGCGGGGCGCGGCATCGGCGCCTCTTCGAGCCGCAGCGGCTCGCCCTGCCGGCGGAGCA
>JADGOA010000409.1 GCA_017883215.1 Thermoanaerobaculia bacterium
GCTTCCGAGCCCGAATCCGGGTGAGAACTGCCGGGCTCGGGCTCGGGTGCGCGCTCGGGTCATGTGAGTTTCTTCACTCAGGCGCAGCGCCCGCGCTGTGAAAATGCTCCCGGCTGGCGTGGATTGTCCGGGCAGCGGATAATCGGGTGAATTTCCGCTCTTGCGAGGGACACAAATGGCGCGTCTGCGAGTCAATGGCGCCGATCTCCACTACGAGGAATCGGGAGCCGGACCGGAATCGATCGTCTTCGCTCACGGCCTGCTCTTCAGCGGCCGGATGTTCGCCGATCAGGTCGAGGCGCTACGGGACCGCTATCGCTGTATCGCGTTCGATTTCCGAGGACAGGGGGAGAGCGAAGTCACCGCGGCGGGATACGACATGGACACGCTCGCCCGGGATGCGGCGGCGCTGATCGAGGCCCTCGAATGCGCGCCGTGTCACTTCGCCGGCCTCTCCATGGGCGGGTTCGTCGGACTCCGCCTCGCGATTCGGCGGCCGGAACTTCTCCGATCGCTCATCCTTCTCGACACCTCGGCTGATCCGGAGCCCGAAACAAGCCGCCACCAGTACGGCATGCTCAATTTCATCGCCCGGTGGCTCGGCCTCGGCCTCGTGGTCAATCGTGTGATGCGGATTCTCTTCGGAAGAACCTTTCTTGCCGATCCTTCACGCGATGCGCTGAAACGACAATGGCGCGCGAGGGTCGTCGCGAACGATCGCATCGGGATCACGAGGGCTGTTCGCGGCGTCATTGATCGCGCCGGCGTCCAGGACGAGCTCGATCGCGTCCGGGTACCAACTCTGATCATCGTCGGCGAGGAAGACGTGGCGACGCCCCGGTCGAAGGCCGAGCGCATTCATGCCGGCATCGCCGGATCCCGGCTGGTCGTCATTCCACGAGCCGGCCACTCATCCACCGTGGAGGAGCCGGAGGCAGTGAGTGCCGCATTGAGGAGTTTTCTCGAAGATTCCGGCAAGCGCCCGTGAACAACCAGCGCGCAGTTGGGGGTAGGCCTTCTCTCCGCTGCCCATGATCTGCTGCAGGCGAGTAAGCCCATCAGAATCAGCAGTGTGTAAGTGTGAGGCGAGTCAGCGCGGCACAACGTGAAGACGTCCGGCCGCGAGGCCGCCGTGCATCGCCGATTGCTTGCGCCAGCCAGGTACTCACACTGCTACGATGCAGCCGAATCGCGTGACCACGAGCAAACGGAACGGCGGAATGCCGCAGCGACGCATGTGGGAGACTCTTGGCGACAAGGAGTTGCTGCAGGTCCGTCTCCGCGACCTCGGTTTGCGCATCGAGGGTAGCTGGATCGAAGAGTGTCTCGCCGATCTCTACGACGAGCTGGCACGGCGCGACCTCCGTTTCCGGCCGCATGCCTGGCTGTCGTACGACTGGTTCGTTGCCGATGGCGTGACTGGAATCGCCGTCCCCTTTTATCTCGCTCATCCACGGCTCATGAAACTGGAGCGGAAGCAGATGCTGGAGGTGGAGGGGGGGCCGCGACAGGAGATGATGAAGATCCTCCGCCACGAGTGCGGTCATGCGTTCGACAACGCCTTCGGACTGGGGCGTGACATTGAGCGGCAGGAGCTCTTCGGGAGCTCTTCGAAGCGCTATCCCGAGCACTACCGTCCCAATCCCGCCAGCCGTCGTTTCGTGCAGCATCTGCGGCTTTATTACGCGCAGAGCCACCCGGCGGAGGATTTCGCCGAAACGTTCGCCGTGGTCCTCGGCTCGCGCGGCGAGGGGTGGCGCAAGCGCTACGAAGGATGGCCGGCGCTCCGCAAGCTGGAGTACGTCGACGCTCTTTTCGACCGCCTGCGCGGCCAGCAGCCCACGCATCACAACCGCACCAGACCCGAGTCCCTGCCGACCCTTTCCATGACGCTCGGCGAGTATTACGAGGAGAAGCGCGGACGCTATCTGGCGAGCTATCCCGACATCTACGATCGCGATCTTCGGCGCCTGTTCTCGGATGATGCCCGACATCAGCGAAGGGAGCTGGCGTCGCGTTTTCTGCGACGCAATCGCGCGGAGATCCGCCGGCTCGTGGCCAACTGGACGGGCGAGTATCAGTTCACGCTCGATCAGGTTCTGAAGGACATGATCGGCCGCAGTCGCGAGCTCAAACTTCGTGCGGCCGGACCGGAGAAGCGGTTGAAGATGGACTTCGCCCTTCTTCTCACGGTCAAGACCCTGGATTTTCATTACAGCCGAAGGAACTGGTTTGCCCTATGAAGCGCCGCCTGCGTGTTGCCGTCCTGACGCATCCCTCCCTGGTCCCGCCTGACAGCATCGAGGGGTACAGCGAGCAGGAGGTTTACCAGTGGAAGACCGAGTACGACGTCGCGACGACGTTGCGCCAGCTCGGTCATGACGTGAGAGTTCTCGCCGTCGCCGACGAGCTCACCCCGATTCGCGACGCCGTCGTGGAGTGGAAGCCGGACATCATCTTCAACCTGCTGGAGGAGTTTCTCGGCCGGCAGGAGTTCGACCATCACGTGGTCAGCTTTCTCGAGCTCATGCAGGTGCCTTACACGGGGTGCCATCCTCGGGGCCTGATGCTCGCTCGCGACAAGGCGCTGTCGAAAAAGCTTCTCGCATACCACCACGTGCCGGTGCCGAAGTTCGCCGTCTATCCGCGACGGCGGCGCGTTGTCAGGCCGAAAGGGCTGGACTTTCCACTCATCGTGAAAAGCCTCGTGCACGAGTCATCCCTCGGCATCTCACAGGCTTCGATCGTCGACACCGACGAGAAGCTCCGGGAACGGGTGGCCTTCATTCACAAGAGCAACGGTTCGGATGCCATTGCCGAGCAGTACGTCGACGGACGGGAGATCTACGCCGGCATCATCGGAAACGCACGCATGGAGGTGCTGCCGGTCTGGGAGCTCCTGTTCGAGAACCTCCCCCCGGGCGCGGTGCCGATCGCCACGGCGCGCGTCAAGCACAATACCGATTACCAGCGGCGGCGCGGGATCTATCAGCAGGCCGCCGAGGACCTGAGCCCGGCGCTGCGCCAGACCGTGATCCACACGACGCGCCGGATCGCCCGCATTCTCGATCTCGACGGATACAGCCGCGTCGACTACAGGCTCTCGCCGGACGGGAAGCTCTACTTTCTCGAAGCCAACCCGAACCCGGACGTGGCGCAGAGCGAAGAGTTCGCGTCCGCCGCCGAAGAACGCGGCCTGTCGTATCCCGCTCTCATCCAGCGCATCGTCCGCCTCGGCCTGAACCGCACAGCCGGAGGCTAGCG
>JADGOA010000002.1 GCA_017883215.1 Thermoanaerobaculia bacterium
ATGCCTTCGCAAGCGGCCGCGATGGCTCGCGACTGACCGATCGCTCCGGCTGCTGCTGCGATGCCGAGAACGAATGCGGCGGAGACCAGCCCCCACCCACCTGTCGCCGACAGCGGCTGCGACGGTGCCGTCTGGGCGAACGACGACACTGCGAGCAGCGCCAGAACGACGAACATCATGATGATTCGCTTGTTCACTCCGATTTCCTCCTTTTCAGATTCTGCTAAACCCCTGAACTAGTGTCTTAGTGTTCTTCGGTTGCGATGGCGCCACTGATGTACACCATCGTCAGCATGATGAAGACGAACGTCTGCAGGAGCGCGCCGAAAATGCCCAGTGCCATCATCGGCCAGGGAACCACGAGCGGCACCAGACCCATGAAGATGCCGGTGGCCGTGTGCTCGCCGAAGATGTTGCCGAACAGACGCATACCCAGCGAGAGGACTCGCGCCAGGTTGCCGATGATCTCGATCGGAAACATCAGGGGGGCCAGCCACCAGAGCGGCCCCATGAAGTGCTTCAGGTAGCCGAATCCGTGACTCCGGATTCCCTGCCAGTTGAAGTAGAGAAATGACGTAATCGCGAGAGCGAATGTCGTATTCGGATTGCTCGTCGGCGGAGCCAGGAAGTAGAACAACCCGAAGATGTTCGACAGGAAGATGAACACCGTGAAAGCGCCGATGATGTAGAGGTACTTCTCGCCGTCGTGACCGATGATGTCATTGAGCAGGGTTTTGAGACCCTGCACTGTCAGCTCCAGCACGTGCTGCAGCGGGCCGGGATTGTCTTTGCTGATCCGCCGCGATGCGAGCGGGAAGACGATGCAGCAGATCAGAAACACCAGAAAGGCATTGATGACGTGATCGGGGATGTTCCACGCGAACTGGTGCTGCACGCCGTGCCACAGACGGTTCACCGGCGCGTACAGAATTGAGTATTCGTGTCCCATTCAGCTAATCCAAGAGACCTCTGAGGCTGGTGTACAGAGCTTCACCCGCTATCCCCACCACCACGATCGAGAACCCCAGCAACACACTGAGTGCATCAAAACGAGCTACGAGGAGCGTGACCGGGATTGCCACACCGAGGAGGAGGAACCGGCCGAGGGTCCGTACGGTCAGCCTCCGTGCGTGCAGCGCTGGCGACGGCTGGAGCACCGCTTCCACGATTTCCTCCAGCCAAAGGAAGCTGATCATAGTCACGGCCGCACTGCAAGTCAATGCGAGAAGTGGCCGAAAACCCCGAAAAATGGCCGTAAAAATCGCGAACGCGACATACGCACCGACGCTGATGCGCCGGATGCGGCGCAGCACCTGCGCTGCGTTCTCGTCAGTGCTCTCGGGCGCCGGAGTTTCCATGCAGTTATGAGTGGGTAGTGATCACTGGTCACTGATCACTGGTCTCCCCTTCCCGCGCGGAAGAGATTCACAAAAGCCGCAGCCACGCCGAGCGCGGTGAAGATGATCGTCAGCCACGGCCGCAGACCGAGCAATCCATCCAGCCAGTGGCCGAAAAGATAGCCGAGTCCGATCGCCACGGGGAACATCAAGCCGAGCGTGGCAGCCTCGTAGACAGCCTGGGCCTGCGACCGCTTTTCCTTATCGTCCGCCATGCAGTTCAGCCGCGCGCGTCGCGACCCACTGCGACGACTGCTCTACCTGAGAGATCAGCGGCGCGGGAAGAATACCGAAAATCAGGGTCACCGCAAGCGCAATCCCGCCGACCAGCTGCAGCGAAGTCGAATTCGCGACCTCGGCGTCCTGCCCGTCGCGGAGATACATCGCCACGACCACGCGGAAGTAGTAGAAGATCGACACGGCCGACATCAGCACGGCGATGATGGCCAGCCACCCGTACCCGGCCTGGATCGCTGCGGCGAAGAGGTAGTACTTCCCGATGAATCCGGCCGTCGGCGGGATGCCCCCGAGCGACAGCAGAAACATGACCATGGCGAAGGCCCAGAACGGGGCGCGCTTGTGCAGGCCATCGAAGTCGTCGATCAACTCGCCGGCATACTCGTGGCGCCGCATCATCAGCACCGTCGCCCAGATGCCGAGGTTCGCGAAGACGTAGACGACCGTGTAGATCAGGATGCCGCGCAGACCCGTGGAGCTCATGGCGATGATGCCGAGCAGGATGTAGCCGGCATGACCGATCGACGAGTACGCCAGCATCCGCTTGATGTTGGTCTGAGTGATCGCGGCGAGATTTCCGACGATCATCGAGAGCGCCGCAACGACAGCGAGGACGTTGCTCCAGTCGAGGTGGAAACTCGGAAGGGCCACGTAGAACACGCGTGCGAAGACTGCGAAGGCCGCAGCCTTCGAGCCGGTGGAGAGGAATGCCGTGATGGGCGTGGGAGCGCCGACGTAGACGTCCGGCGTCCAGACGTGGAACGGCACCGCGCCGACTTTGAAGCAGAGGCCCGCCCCGAGGAGCATGATGCCGAACATGAGGGCGTTGTTGGTGGTGAGCGTCGACATGACTTTGGCGATGTCGAGGAGATTCAACGAGGCGCAGACCCCGTAGATGAGGGAAAGTCCGTACAACAGAATCGCCGAGCTGACCGCGCCGAGGATGAAGTACTTCATCGCCGCCTCGGTCGACTTCTCCTCGTTCTTGTAATAACCGGCCAGGATGTAGCTCGAAAGCGACATCAGCTCCAACCCCACCCAGATGGCGATCAGGTGGACGCCGGAGGCCATGAACATCATCCCGCACAGCGCGAAGCCAAGCAGTGAGTAGTACTCCCACGTCGAGTAGCGCGACTCACGAAGAAAGTCGTCCGAGAGCAGGACCACCATGGCCATGGCTGCCACGAACAAGAGCTTGAAGAAAATCGAGAACGCGTCCAGCGCAAACATCTGCGAGAAGCTGGCTGAGAGCGTCATCCCCTCGGCCAATGACGAGCAGACCACGACCGAAATGGCGGTGATGGCGAGAAGTGCCAGCGTCCACCACTTCGCGGAGGCGCCGGTGTTCGCTGCCGCTGCCGGTTCTTCAACCGGGTGCAGACTCATGGAGGTGGAGCGTTTCGGCCGTCCCGTGAAGAACGGCCCGAGCAGCAACAGCGACGCGCCGATGGTCAGGATGATCTCGGGCAGCAGAACGACGACGTCGTTCCAGCTCATCTCACCTCCGCAATGCGCTCCGCAGGCGCCGGCTTGACTGCAGCAGGAGCCTTCGTCGCCACAACCTCAGGCGCAGGGGCCGCCAGCCTGGCGTAATACTGCGGATCGACTTTGAGAACGACGTAGTCGACCGGTTCCTTGATCGTGTCGAAGAAGATTCCGGGCGCGATCCCGATCCACACCATGCACGCGATCAGCGGCAGGATGGTGAGGAGCTCGCGCCGGTTCAGGTCGAGCAGATTCTGGTTCTTCGGATTGTCGAGTGGCCCCCAGAACACCCGCTGGTAGAGCCACAGCAGGTACGCCGCGCCCAGCACGATGCCCAAGGCCGCAAACCCCGCCCACACCATGCTGCGGTTGGCGGCGCCGAGAAGGATGGTGAACTCGCCGATGAATCCATTCAGCCCCGGCAGGCCGAGCGAGGAGAGCGCGGTGATGAGAAAAAGGGTCGCGTACATCGGCATCTGCTTCGCCAGCCCGCCGTACTCCGCGATCATGCGGGTGTGGCGGCGCTCGTAGATGATGCCCACCAGAAGGAAGAGCGCGCCGGTGGAAATGCCGTGGTTGATCATCTGCAGCACCGAGCCGCGCAGACCCATGGGGTTCAGCGCGAACATGCCCAGCATGACGAAGCCGAGGTGCGAGACTGACGAGTACGCGATGAGCTTCTTCATGTCCTTCTGTACCAGCGTGACGAGCGCGCCGTACACGATGCCGATGATCGAGAGAACGACGACGGGAATGATCAGCTGCCTCGTGCCGTCGGGAAGGATCGGCAACGCGAAGCGGATGAATCCGTAGGCGCCCATTTTCAGGAGGACGGCGGCGAGGATGACCGAGCCGGCCGTCGGCGCTTCGGTGTGCGCGTCAGGCAGCCAGGTGTGGAACGGGAACATCGGCACCTTGATGGCGAAGCCGAAGAAGAAACCGAGGAAGAGCCAGAACTGCAGCGTCGGCGGGATGAGGTGGCCGATGTTGTGGTACTGCAGAACGTCGAAGGTCGGGGTGTGGCCGAGTCCCTTGATGTTGAGAAACGGGATCCCGTCGCTGTTGAAGAAATAGAGCGCCAGGATCGACAGCAGCATCAGCACGGAGCCGGAGAGGGTGTAGATGAAGAACTTGATGGCCGCGTAGAGCCTGCGCTCGCCGCCCCAGATGCCGATCAGGAAGTACATCGGAACGAGCATGACTTCCCAGAAGACGTAGAAGAGGAAGAAGTCGAGGGCGCAGAACGTGCCGATCATGCCTGTCTGCAGCAGGAGGAGAAGGACGTAATACTCCTTCTGCCGCTGCGTGATCGCCGAGAACGACGAGTAGATCGCGATCAGGCCGGTCATCGTCGTCAGCAGGATGAGCAGCAGGGCGATGCCGTCGATGGCAAACGTGTACTTCACGCCGATGGCCGGAATCCAGTCGAAGCTCTCTTTGAACTGGAAGAGCCTGGCGCCGGTTCCCTTCGGGTCGAAGTAGATCCACAGCGGAATCGACAACACGAAATCGATCGCCGCGACGATCGTGGCGATCGCCTTGATGGCCGTGGCGTTCTCCTTCCTGACGAAGAAGACGATGAACAGCGCCCCGATCAGCGGGATGAAGGTGATGATCGAGAGGATCGGAACGCTCGGATTGTTGTAAATACCCATCGCTATGGCTCCCAACGGCTATGCCTTGGTGAAGAGATAGACCACGGTCATGAGGACGATGCCCCCACCCATGATCAATGCGTAGTTCTGAACGAAACCGCTCTGCACCCGGCGGAGCAGCGTCGAGCCGCCCTGTGCCGTGTATCCGATGCCGTTCACCGCGCCGTCGACCACGTACTTGTCGAACTGCGACGAGCCGTGGCCGAAGATGAAGACGGTGATGTGGCGAATGAGATTGACCAGACCGTCGACGACGTAAATGTCGAACAGTGAGGCCATGCGGCATAGCAGCAGCGTGCCGCCGATGACCGTCGCGTCGTAGATCTCGTCGACGTAGTACTTGTTCGCCACCATCCGGTAGGCCAGTGCGAACCGCGTGGCCAGTCGCTTCGGAACCGACCAGGTCTGATCGCGGAGATAGAAGAAGAACGCCAGCAGCACACCGAGAGCGGCCACTCCGACCGAGGCCGCCATCAGCAGGATCTCGACCGTCGCGCTTCCTTCATGGAATTCCCACGGCTCATTGCCCAGCGCCAGCAGCACCGGCTCGAGCCAGCGCTGGAACGGCGTCGGATGGGATCCGCCCAGTGCAGCAGGCCAGCCGATGTAGCCGCCGACGAGCGCCAGGAATGCCAGGACGATGAGCACCCCGGTCATGCTCCACGGCGACTCGTGCGGCACGTGCCCGTGGGCATGGTGGCCGTGAGCCTTGTCCGTGTGGGCGTCGCCCTGGTCGAGATGCGCGGACGACGGGATCAGGTCCTCGCCTCCGTGCTTCGGCTCGGACTGCTCGATCCCCACGACCTCGAACCCGCGGTACTCGCCGTAGAAGGTCATGAAGTAGAGCCGGAACATGTAGAAGGCGGTGAAGCCGGCAGCGATCACGCCGACCGCCCAGAGCGCGGGCGAATAGGCGAACGCGCCGGCCAGGATCTCGTCCTTGGAGTAAAAGCCGGCGAACAGCGGCGTGCCGGCAATGGCCAGGGTGGCGATCAGCATCGTCCAGTGCGTCTTCGGCATGTACTTGCGAAGACCACCCATCTTCCGCATGTCCTGTTCGCCGCCGCAGCCGTGAATCACCGACCCCGCCCCGAGGAAGAGGCAGGCCTTGAAGAAGGCGTGGGTCATGAGGTGGAAGATCGCCGCGCTGAACGCGCCCACTCCCGCTGCCAGGAACATGAAGCCGAGCTGCGAGACCGTCGAGTAGGCCAGAACTTTCTTGATGTCGTTCTGCGCCACACCGATGGTGGCGGCGAAGATCGCCGTGGCGGCGCCGACGATGGCCACGACCAGCATGGCCGTCGGCGAGAGGCGGTACAACACGTTCGAGCGGACCACCATGTACACGCCGGCCGTGACCATCGTGGCCGCGTGGATCAGTGCCGAGACCGGCGTCGGGCCGGCCATGGCATCGGGCAGCCAGACGTACAGCGGAATCTGGGCGGACTTACCGCATGCTCCGACGAAGAGCAGCAGGCAGATGGCGGTGGTGATTCCGGCGTAGTGCTCCGGATTCGCCGATGCCAGCGCGAACACTTTCGTGTAGTCGGCGGTGCCGAAGTAGTTGAAGATCAGGAAGATGCCGAGCAGGAATCCGAAGTCGCCGATGCGGTTGGCGATGAAGGCCTTCTTGCCCGCGTCCGCGGCGAAGTTCTTGTCGTAGTAAAAGCCGATGAGCAGGTAGGAGCAGAGACCCACGCCTTCCCATCCGACGAACATCACCATGTAGTTGCCGCCTAACACCAGCAGCAGCATCATGAACATGAACAGGTTCATGTAGGCGAAGAACCGGGTGTAGCCGCTCTCGTGCGACATGTACCCGGTCGCGTAGATGTGGATCAGGAAACCGACCCAGGTCACGACCATGAGCATCGTGCAGGAGAGCGGGTCGATGCGGAAGGCGAAGTCGACGGCGAAGTTCGCCAGTCCACCGCCGGCCACATGACCGAATCCCGATGAGATCCACGTATAGAACGCATGCACGTAGGGCGTGTGCGTCCCCTGCCCCATGTACGACACCACCACGACCGTGGCGATGATCGCCGACAAGCCGGTGCTGCCGAGAGCGAAGAGGTTCGTGATGGTGCGGTTCTTCGGGGTCAGCGGCTTCGCGAACGCGCGCGTGCCATTGATGAGAGCACCGAGCGCCGGGAGGAGCGGGATGAGCAGAAGGAGCGTCGGGCTCACGCGCGGCCTCCGGAATCGCTGCCCTCGATCTGAAGCAGGCTAGCCATGGAGTTCCCTCACCTCGTCGATGTTGACCGTGGCTCGAATTCGGTACAACTGGATGATGATCGCCAGGCCGACCGCGGCTTCGCCGGCGGCGATGGTGATGATGAAGACGCTGAAGATCTGTCCCTCGAGCGACGAGAGGCGGCTCGAGAACGCCACCAGATTGAGGTTGACGGCGTTGAGCATCAGCTCGATGCACATCAGCACGGTGATCATGTTCCGGCGGACGACCACGCCGATCAGACCGACGGTGAACAGCGTCGCCGCCAGCATCAGGTAGGCCTGGGTGCTAGGCATTGACGACCTCCTTTACCTCGTGCTCGGTTTTCACCCGGTCCAGGATGAAGTCCGGCGCGGTTTCTTCTTCCATGGCGCCGAGCTCTCGCTTGCCGATCACGATCGCGCCGATCATGGCCACGAGCAGAAAGAGCGAGGCCACCTCGAACGGCACCAGGTACTCCTGATAGAGCGAGTTGCCGACCGCCTCCGAGTTGCCGGCGAGCGTGTAATGCACCACCGGCCCGGTGGTGGCCTTCCCGTTCGCAGCGACCGTGGTCTCCATCGTGTGCGTGGCGATGCTCTCGAGGATGTCGGGCCGGTTCACTTCCTGGTGGTAAGGGCCGGTGCGGACGAGCGTGGCCAGCAGGATGAAGATGGCCGCGCCGACGGCGATGCCGCCCAGCCAGTAAGGAGAGGTGATCCGCTCCTCGGGCAGGGTGCGCACGTTGATGAGCATGACCACGAAGAGGAACAGGACCATGATCCCGCCGGCGTAGACGAGCACCTGCACGGCGCCGACGAACTCGGCGCCCCGCATCACGAAAAGGACGGCCACGCAGAGGAACGTGACGAGCAGGAACAGCGCGGAGTGCACGGGATTGCGCATGGCCACGACGAGGATGGCCGAAGCCACGGTGACGGTGCCGACCAGCAGGAAAACCACCAGCGGCATGTTTGCGGTGAGGGCGTCCATCACTCGGCGCTCCCCGGGATCAGCCGCGCGCCGGCCGGCGCGGGCTTCCCTGCCTCGATCTGAGGCTTGGCATTTTCTTCCGGCAACCCTGTGTACTTCGGGCGGTCTTCCCAGTACTCGAGCTGTTGCATGTTGAAGTAGAGGTCGTTGCGGTCATAGCTGGCCAGCTCGTAGGTCTTGGTGGTGAGCCAGATCGATTTCGGTTTGGTCGGGCACGCTTCTTCGCAGAGCGCGCAGAACATGCAGCGCTTCACGTCGATGTCGTAGCGGTCCAGAACTTTCAGCTTCTTCGGCTTACCGTCCACCATCTGCGTCTCGTCGTGGACGTCGATGTAGATGATGTCGATCGGGCACGCTACCGCGCAGAGCTTGCAGCCGATGCAGCGGTCGAACGAGAAGCGGAACATCCCACGGAAGCGCTCCGTCGGCTCCATCCGCTCCTCGGGATACTGAATCGTGACCTTCGGCTTGAACAGCTCCCGAAGAGTCGTCTTCAGCCCCTCGAACAGATCGAGGAGCAGGAACTTCTCTGTCCAGTCAGGCTTCGGATACTCGACTTGCATGAATCACCTTTGGCGGCTCAGTGGGACGAGCGGCAGCGGCCGGGCGCCGGGGACCGCGTGTGACGAGGAAGAGTGTCAAGGCGATGATCGCCGCGCCGACGACCGCCATGAGCAGCTCGCCGTACGGATAGATGCCGGCATCGATCTTCAGGTTCGGCATGGCCAGAACGAGAATGCCGGTCACGAAGATGTTGCCCAGCGCCAGGGGGATCATCCACTTCCAGCCGAGATCCATCAGCTGATCGAATCGGAATCGCGGGAACGTGGCGCGGAACCAGACGTAGACGAGCATCAGGGCCATGACCTTGGCGAAGAAGATCGCCGCGCCGATCAGACCGCCCAGCAGGCCGAGCTTCGAGAGCGCGGCCGTGGTGAGGCCGTAGCCGGCGATGGAAAACGTCCAGCCGCCGAGATAGAGGGTCGCCATCAGGCAGGAGTTGACGAGCATGGAGGCGTACTCGGCGAGCATGAAGAAGGCGAACTTCATCCCCGAGTACTCGGTGTGGTATCCGGCCACGAGCTCCGATTCCGCTTCCGGAAGATCGAACGGAACACGGTTGCTCTCCGCGTTCATCGAAACGAAAAAGATGAAGGCGCCGACCAGCTGCGGCAGCAGGTTCCAGACGTGCCGTTCCTGGTACTGCACGATCTTCACGAGATCGAAACTGCCGCAGAGCATCAGCACGCCGACGACGGAAAGTCCGAAGGGCACTTCATACGAAACCATCTGCGCTGCCGAGCGCAGGCCGCCCATCAGCGAGTACTTGTTGTTGGAGGCCCATCCACCCAGGATGATGCCGTACACAGCCGTCGAGGTCAGGGCCATGATCAGCAGCAGACCGACGTTGACGCGTGTGACGGCAAATGCCGGAGGCGGACCGTACGGGATGAGGCAGAAGACGACGAAGGCCGGCAGCAGCGGGATCATCGGTCCGAGGAAGTAAGCCACCTTCTCGGCGCTGGCCGGAAGAATGTCTTCCTTCAGCATGAGCTTGATCGGGTCGGCGATGATCTGAAAAAGACCGGCCGGTCCGACGCGGTTGGGGCCGAGTCGCGCCTGCATGAATCCCAGCGTTCGGCGCTCGACCCAGGTCATGGCCGCGACGATCGTCAGCACGATGGTGATGGCGATCAGGAATTTGATGACCGGCCAGATGAAGAAAAGCATCCAGGGATTCATAGGCGACTCTCCGGACTGCGCAGAGAAGAATCAGTGACTACCCACTGCGCACTGTCCACTGCGCACTGCCTCATCGGTCCACCTCGCCGAGCACGACGTCGAGCGTCCCGATCAGCGCGACGAGATCGGAGACCAGGTAACCCTTCGCCATCGCCGGCAGCGCCTGCAGATTGATGAACGAGGGTGGACGGACGCGGCAGCGATACGCGTTCTGCGTCTTGCCGTCCGAGATGATGTAGTAGCCGAGCTCGCCCTTCGGCGCCTCGATGGAGTGATAAACCTCGCCTTCGGGCGGTCGGATCACGCGCGAGATCTTCGCTTTGATGTCCCCCGCAGGCGTTTCCTTGATCATCGGGATGCACTGCTTGAGGATCCGGTTCGCCTGCCGCATCTCTTCCATGCGCACCAGGTAGCGGTCGTACGTGTCGCCGTTCTTTCCGATGGGAATGTCGAACTGCAGCTCGGGATAGCACTCGTAGGGCTGTGCTCTCCGCAGGTCCCACTCCACGCCCGAGCCGCGCAGGGGCGGGCCGGTGATGCCCCAGTCGATCGCTTCTTCCGGCGAGATCACGCCGATGCCGACGGTGCGGCGCTTCCAGATGCGGTTGGTGTTGAGCAGCGCCGCGTATTCGTCGATGGCGGGATCGAACTTGGCGGTGAACTCCTCCAGATCGTCGAGCCACCCGTCCGGCAGGTCGTCCGGCATGCCGCCGATGCGCATGCAGTTCAGAGTCAGGCGCGCGCCGCAATACGCTTCGAACAGATCGAGGATCTCTTCGCGCTCGCGGAAAGTGTAGAAGAACGGCGTCATGGCACCGAGGTCGAGGGCGTGCGTGGCCAGCCAGAGGAGGTGGGACGAGAGCCGCTGCAGCTCGCTGAGCATGACCCGGATCAGCTGGGCGCGTTTCGGAATCTGCTTGGTGATGCCGAGAAGCTTCTCCACCGCTTCGACGTAGCCGAGGTTGTTTGTGGCCGAGGCCACGTAGTCCAGGCGGTCCGTGTGCGGCACGCACTGCGGATAAGCCATGTTCTCGAAGAGCTTTTCCGTACCGCGGTGCAGATAGCCGATCACCGGCTTTGCTTCGATGATCCGCTCGCCGTCGATCTTGAGAATGACGCGCAGCACGCCGTGCGTCGACGGATGCTGTGGGCCGAAGTTCACTTCCATTTCATGGACGTCGAACATGGTTTCTTTCTTAGTGGGCAGTGCGCAGGGGGCAGCGCGGGTGGGCAGGGGGGACTGCGCACTGCCCACTGCCCACTGCGCACTACATCGTCTTTGCCTCAGCCAATAGCTTCTTCAGAGCAGTCTCAGTCTCGCTCTCGCCGGGGATGCAGAGCGTGATGTCCTTCGTTTCGCCGGCGGCGAGAGCGGCTGCGTAGCCTTCGCAGTCCCAGCCGCAGGCGGTGCAATCCGTCTGCGCCATCGCTGCGAACAGCTTGGCCTTCAGATCGACGCCCTTCGCCAGTTCCAGGCGCTGATCGAGGGCGAGGTGGGGATCGTGCCACGGAGCTTCGGCCGTCGGCCTGGCGGTATCGGCGACTGCCCCGGCCAGCTCGGGAGCCGGCTCCATCTGCGTCTTCCGGCCGTCGTACCCGGCGGGAATGCCGTACCCGTACTGGGTCCACTCGCCTTTGAAGATGTTGACGTTTTGCGGGGTTTTCCCCGTGGATCCGGCTTTCGGGCCGCCGCCATCGGGGAAGATCTCCGGGTAGATGGCCGCGCCGGTGTCGATTCCTCGAAGCGGAAAGTCCTTGCGCAGCGGGTGGCCGTTGAAGCCGTCCCACATCAGGATGCGCTCGAGGTTCGGATGGTTCGAAAACCCGACGCCGAACATGTCGAAGACTTCGCGCTCCTGCCAGTTCGCCGTCTTCCACACCGAGGACACCGAGGGGATCGGCGTCTTCGCGTCGGTGTAGACGCGCAGCCGCACGCGCACGTTCCTGTCGAACGAGTAGAGCACGTACGACACGCCGAAGCGGTCGCCCTTGTAACCGGGATAGGTCGAGTAATCGACGCCCGCGAGATCGACGAGGTAGTTGAAGCTGTCGTTCTTGAAGGCGCGCGCCACTTCGACGATCTCGTCGCGGTCGGCGATGAGCGTGATCTCACCGGCGAATTCCTTGGCGTCGAGAATCGCGTAGGCGACTTTCTCGACCGTAGCGGAGACGAGCGGATCCTGGCGAATCTCCTCTGCAGTCCGTCCCTTGGGCGCGGCCGCGGCAGGAGCGGCCGGGCGATGAGTACCTTCTTGTTCGGCCATGGGTGCGTTTCCGGGAGCTGAGTGCCGACCGCAGCGCCGGCTGCGGCGCTCGGAGGTCGAGATTCAGGCTAGGCGCCCTCGATCTCCTTTCCTGCTGCGGTCATCAGCTTCTTCAATTTGTCCTTCGTTTCTTCATCGCCGGGGACACAGAGGGAGATGTCCTTCGTGTCGCCCGTGACGAGCGCGTGCGCGTAGTCGTTGCAGTTGTCGTAGCCGCACGCTGCGCAATCGGTCTGCGAAAGCGCCTCGTAGAGCTGCTCCTGAAACTCGGCTGGCGACTGAGGCGCAGCCGCAGCCTGTGCAGCAGGAGCAGGCGCCGGAGCCGCAGCGGGCGCCGCGGCCGGTGTGGGCGCCGCAGCAGTGAGTGCACCCGACGGAGCCGGCGCCGGTTGTGCCGGCTTGTGCTCGGCGATGATCTTGTCGAGGGATTCCTTGACTTCGGTGTCTCCGGGCACGCAAAGCGACGTGTCGGTCACCGCGCCGGTCGCCAGCGCGTGCGCGTAGTCCCTGCAGTTGTCGTAGCCGCATCCGGCGCAATCGGTCTGCGAGAGCACCTCGTACAGCTTCTCCTCGAATTGCTCGAGCGACCCGCCGGAAGAAGACGGAGCGGCTTGCGGCGCAGCGGGAGTCACCGGTTGCGGCGCGGCGATGGAAACCGGCGGCGGTGGCGCGACCGGCGCTGGTGCCGCCGGCGCTTCGAGGGCAGCCGGCGCGGCGCTCACTTCTGTCTTCACGACGGTTGGAGCTGCTTTCGGCTTCTCGACGGACGGCAGCGGCGTCCGCTTCACGCTGGAGATCGGCGCCGCACGGAGCTGCGCGCGCGCCTGCTCGGCCCTCAGCGCGGGACCTTCGTGCGCCGGCCTCACAGAATCGCGAACCGCGGCCCGCGCGAAGTCGTACGCCTCTCCTCCCTTCCGGAGGATGTGCATTTTCTGGATCTTCTTCTGCAACTCCATCAGCCCCCACATCAGGGCCTCGGGACGTGGAGGGCATCCGGGAATGTAGACGTCGACCGGAATGAGACGGTCGACGCCCTGCGTCACCGCGTACGTGTCGTACGGTCCGCCGCAGGTCGCACACGAGCCCATGGCGATGACCCACTTCGGCTCCGGCATCTGATCCCAGAGGCGGCGGACGATCGGGGCCATCTTCTCCGTCACGGTTCCGGCCACGATCATCAGGTCGGCCTGACGCGGCGTCGACCGAAACACTTCCGCGCCGAATCGCGCCATGTCGTGACGCGGGTCGAGCACGGCCATCATCTCGATCGCGCAACAGGCCAGACCGAACTGCATCGGCCAGAGCGACGACTTGCGTGCCCAGTTGAAGAACTTGTCGACGGAAGTTGTGAGGACGTTGGAGTCGAAGCGATTCTCGATCAGACCCATGAGAGAACCTTCCTCTTCCAGGCGTAGAAGTAACCGATCAGGAGAATCGCGAGAAATACAGCCATCTCAACGGCTCCGAACCAGCCAAGCTGTTTGAACCGGATCGCCCAGGGAAAGAGGAAAATCGTCTCCACGTCAAACACGATGAACAACACCGCAATCAGAAAATACCTCACTGAAAAACGATGATCGAACGCGAGCGATGTGGCGGGAATCCCGCACTCGTACGGCTCCAGCTTCACCTTGTTCTCCCTCGACGCCCGAATCACCGGAGTGATCAGGAACAGGGTCAAAACCGGGAGCGCGAGACCGCCGAGAGCTGCGACCAGGAGCACTGAATAGTTGGCCATATGCGTTGGAGGACCTAGGTGTTAGCGACCGGTCGTCATTGTAGACGGGGGCTCACCTCCGTCAAGAAAAGCACATCACAAATGGCGTGTGATCGCCGTCACTTTTGGTGAGCATCTTCCAATTTCGTCTGGTCCTTGAACGTCTGCTGGAAGCTCCAACCAGAGCCGATCCCCCTCCCCTGCACCAGCACACGAATGTCGTGACCGATGCCGGCGGGCAGCACGAGCTGGTGCGCGGCATCCCGGCGGTCGAGTAGATCGACACCTGCGCTGAGATTTTCAACAGCGAGATCGGTCACCGGCGTGAACAGCCCGTGTGCGGTGATTCCGAGGGCGAGAAGAAACACCGCCTGGCGATCGAAGAAGAGTGTGGTGAAATCAAGCTCTTCGCCCGCGCGAATGAGGTCGTCGAAATTGAGGTGGGCGGTGAGGTCCTGTTCCCCCGGATCGGCGAGGAGGTCGCGGGATACACGGTGCTTCGCGTAAGCGGCCGCAGTGCCGAAACGGCGCGCGCGCGGGTGGAACAGCTTCGATTGCGGATAGCCGTAATCGAACGTGACAATCAGCCCCTCGTCTACAACCCGGCAGATGTCGCGGTAGATCGCTCCCCACTCGAGCGAGATATCGGCGAACTGCCCTTTCTGGAGCGCGACTCCGCGCGAGGCGAAATAGTCGCGGTACTCGGCGGGAGCATCGCGTTCGCTCCAGTCGAGGTGCCCGTCGCGTTCCGTGACCCACAGTTCATGCAGTCCTTCCTCACGCTGCACGAGACGCGCGAACGGCAGCGCGTCGAAAAGCTCGTTGCTGAAGATCAGATGGCGGCCGCCGCGCGGGATCTCGTCGATGGTGCGGACAAACTCGACGCGGCTCCTCACTTCTGCGGGGACACGTTCGAGCGCGCGATCGACGCCGACGAATCGAGTACGGCCGTCTCCCGCAGCACCCCATAGAGAATGGATAAGCGAGCCGTCTCCGCAACCGATGTCCACAATCGTGCACACCGCGTCGCCCGCACGGCTCACGAATTCGCGGACGAGCCGCGCAAGGGCGAACGAAAACGCCGGACTGAGCAGTGGGGAAGTGATGTAGTCACCCTCGCGTCCTACCGGGCTCGTCTGCTGCGCGTAATAGCCCGATTCGGGGTGGTAGAGCGCGACCTCTACGAAATCGCGGAACGACAAGTCTCCGCGACTGAGGAGGTTGCGAACCACTTCGGACATCGGCGCGGTCGGCGACATGAGTGAGATCGTACACCTCAGGCCGCCCCTGCTGGCGAGCGCGGCGGCGGCGGAGAGCCATCGATTCCGTAATTATTTTGATCGTGGCACCTGCGTTGCGACAGGAGACGCAGGCAAATGAAAGGCACCGGACGGGCCAGGCCTTTCATCAGGGAGGAAACAATGAAACACATGACGGCAATGTTCCTGACGATTCTTCTGGTCGTCCCCGCCGCTTTCGCCCAGGTCGATGACCACGCGAAGGCGAAGAAAGGGGCGGTCATCGGCGGCATCGCCGGCGGAATCGTCGGAGCGGTCATCGGAAACAACCGCAACGGCCACAGCGCCGGGCGCGGCGCAGTCGTCGGCACGCTGGCCGGCGCTGGTGCAGGCGCGATCGTCGGCGCGATGATGGACAAGCAGGAACGCGAACTGCGGCAGATCAACGGCGTGAACGTGTCGCGAACTGCGGACAACGAGCTGAACGTGACGGTGCAGAACGAGGTGCTGTTCGACTTCAACTCAGCAGCCCTGCGCTCGAACTCGAAGAGCGCGCTGCGCGAGATGGCGAGCGTGTTCGACAAGTACCCTGACACTACGCTCAAAGTCGAAGGCTTCACCGACTCGATCGGCTCGGCCTCGTACAACGGGCGGCTCTCCGCACGCCGCGCCAGCTCAGTGGCCAACTACCTCGAGAACCTCAACGTACGCGGCTCGCGTATCCGGACCTACGGCCTCGGCGAGACCCAGCCGCGTGCTTCCAACAGCAGCGCGAACGGCCGCCAGCGGAACCGGCGGGTGGAGATCCACGTCAAAGCAAACAACGCCTGATCGGCGGTGAACCAAAAGGGCGCTCGGAAGAGCGCCCTTTCCTTAGGCGACCTGCTACGCGGTGCTCGCCGAAACAATGACGCCCGTCACGAGCGTTGTCGCAAATGCAGGTTCTCCTACTCGCTACTCGCTACTCGCTACTCGCTGAATTCAGGAGGTACCACATGATCAAGAAGCTCTCGACTCTCATCGTGGCGACGCTGTTCCTCGCCGCGTGCGCGACCACGACCGACGATCCGAACGCGAAGGCCAAGCGCGGCGCAGGGATTGGCGCGGCGGCAGGCGCAATCGCCGGCGCCATCATCGGCAATCAGGGCGGCAATCCGGCGCAGGGCGCGGTGATCGGCGCGGCGGCAGGCGCGGCGATCGGCGGCGGCGTCGGCCACAACATGGACAAACAGCAGCGGGAGCTGCAGCAGATTCCGGGCGTTGAGGTAACGCGCCCGACCGAGAACCAGATCAACGTGCAGCTCACGAACGACATCCTGTTCGATGTCGACTCGGCGGCGCTGAGGTCTCAGTCGCAGCAGACGCTGCGCGATCTCGCGGTCAACTTCCGGCAGTATCCGGGTGAAGCATTCGACATCGAGGGGCACACCGACTCGACCGGCACCAACGAGCACAACATGACCCTCTCGCAGAGGCGCGCCGACTCGGTGGCCGGATATCTGATCGACCAGGGAGTGACCAGCTCGCAGGTCACCGCGCGCGGCTACGGGGAGATGCGTCCGAAGGCAACGAACGACACGCCGGAAGGCCGCCAGTTGAACCGCCGCGTCGAGATTCACATCCGCGGCAACAACCAGCCGTAAATCGGGCTGAGGCAATCGTCCGTGCGGCGGCCGTGGGGCCGCCGCTTTCTTTTTGGCCGGCGGACAACGAGTGCGGCCAGACGATGGCCCGTCGTGCTGCACGCCGTGACCGATCTGGTCCCGAACCTTCTTCCGTTCGCGCGCCACTTCCATCTCGCGTGAACCCCCTCAAAGGCGCAGACAAACTCAGCCAATTCGGCTAGAATCCGCCCGCCCAGAGCATCCCCGTCCCTTTGTTACCCGTTTACGGGATGGGTCTACCGTCACCACAGACTACGGAGGAACTATGAAGTCTTGGATCACGCGTGCGCTGGTCCTGGCGATGCTGCTCGTGTCTTTCGCCGGCATCGCGATGGCGCAGGAAACCCATCCGGCGACGAATGCAGTGCAGTCGCCGAGCGAATCGAAAGCGGCGCCGCACAGCGCGGGCGGGGAGGCCAGTCTCATCCTTCCCGATCTGCACTCGGTGTCGTTCTTCGGCGTCACCGGCCAGTCGCTGCTGATTGCAGGCCTGTTCGTCTGCCTTCTGGGCGGATTGTTCGGGCTGGTCATGTACGTGCAGCTCCGCAATCTGCCGGTGCATCGGTCGATGCGCGAGATCTCGGAGCTGATCTACGAGACCTGCAAGACCTACCTGGTAACGCAGGGCAAGTTCATCCTGCTGCTGGAGGTATTCATCGGCGCGATCATGGTGGTGTACTTCGGATGGCTGCGGCACTTCCCGGCCGATCGCGTCATCATCATCATCATCTTCAGCCTCATCGGTATTGCCGGGAGTTACGGGGTGGCCTGGTTCGGCATCCGGGTGAACACGTTCGCCAATTCCCGTTCCGCGTTCGCCTCCTTGAGGGGGAAGCCGTATCCCACATATTCGATCCCGCTGAAGTCGGGCATGTCCATCGGCATGCTGCTGATCTGCACCGAGCTGGTGATCATGCTGTGCATCCTGCTGTTCGTGCCGCGTGATTACGCCGGGCCGTGCTTCATTGGATTCGCCATCGGCGAGTCGCTGGGCGCTGCGGTCCTCCGCATCGCCGGCGGCATCTTCACCAAGATCGCTGACATCGGCTCGGACCTGATGAAGATCGTCTTCAACATCAAGGAAGACGACGCGCGCAACCCCGGCGTGATCGCCGACTGCACCGGCGACAACGCCGGTGACTCGGTCGGTCCCACCGCCGACGGCTTCGAGACGTACGGCGTCACGGGCGTGGCTTTGATCGTCTTCATCCTGCTGGCCGTGGCCGATCCGATCGTCCAGACCCAGCTGCTGGTCTGGATCTTCGTGATGCGCGTCATCATGATCTTCACCTCGGCCGTCTCGTACTGGATCAACCAGGCCATCGCCTCCGCCCGCTTCAGCGAGTCCGACTCGTTCAACTTCGAAACGCCGCTGACCACGCTGGTGTGGCTGACGTCGTTCATCTCCATCGGCCTGACCTACCTCGCCTCGTACCTGCTCATCCCCCAGCTGGCCGGCGACGGAACGCTCTGGTGGAAGCTGGCCTCGATCATCACCTGCGGCACACTCGCCGGTGCGGTCATCCCCGAGCTGGTCAAGGTGTTCACCTCCACCGAGTCGCGCCACGTTCAGGAAATCGTGACCGCCTCACGCGAGGGTGGAGCGTCGCTGAACATCCTGGCCGGCTTCATCGCCGGCAACTTCAGCGCCTACTGGATGGGTCTCGCCATCGCGGCGCTGATGGGCATCGCCGCCTGGATCAGCGGCTTCTTCCCTCTCACTCTGATGATCGCGCCGGCGATCTTCGCCTTCGGCCTGGTGGCGTTCGGCTTCCTGGGCATGGGCCCGGTCACGATCGCCGTCGATTCTTACGGCCCGGTCACAGACAACGCCCAGTCGGTCTTCGAGCTCTCGACCATCGAGACCATCCCGGGCATCGAAGAAGAGATCTACCGCGACTTCGGCTTCCGGCCGGTGTTCGCCAAAGCGAAGGATTACCTCGAGGCGAACGACGGCGCCGGCAACACCTTCAAGGCCACGGCCAAGCCGGTTCTCATCGGCACGGCCGTCGTCGGTGCCACGACGATGATCTTCTCGATCATCGTCATGCTGACGCACGGACTGACGCAGAACGTGAACAAACTCTCGCTGCTTCACCCGCAGTTCCTCCTCGGTCTCGTCGTCGGCGGCGCGGTGATCTACTGGTTCACCGGCGCATCCACGCAGGCCGTGGCGACCGGCGCCTATCGAGCGGTCGAGTTCATCAAACGGAACATTCACCTCGATGAAGGTGCCGAGCGCGCGTCTGTCGAGGACTCCAAGAAAGTGGTCGCCATCTGCACGAAATACGCGCAGAAAGGGATGCTCAACATCTTCCTGGTGGTCTTCTTCTCGACGCTGGCCTTCGCCTGCTTCGAGCCGTTCTTCTTCGTCGGCTACCTGATCTCGATCGCCCTCTTCGGCCTTTTCCAGGCCATCTTCATGGCCGACGCCGGCGGCGCCTGGGACAACGCCAAGAAGATCGTCGAGGTGGAGTTGAAGGAGAAGGGAACCGACCTTCACGCCGCATGCGTCGTCGGCGACACGGTGGGCGATCCGTTCAAGGACACCTCGTCCGTGGCGATGAACCCGGTGATCAAGTTCACGACGCTCTTTGGTCTCCTCGCCGTGGAGCTGGCGGTGGAGATGGCGAACGCCGGGCAGGCCGGACTGATGCACATTCTGTCGGCGATCTTCTTCGCGATCTCGCTCGTATTCGTCTACCGCTCGTTCTACGGCATGCGCATCGGTACCGAGGTCTCGAAGCGCGACGCAGCGGCCGCAGCAGCCGCGTAAGAGATCCGGATCACATCCAAATCACCAACGCCCCGCGGCAACGCGGGGCGTTTTCTTTTCGCCGTCGTGTGCGCGGTGCACCGCGCACCGAGCACCGGCTCCCAGTGCACCCGGGAGGCCGGCAGCCTTACCGGACCACGCTCGCCCGCACCGAGTCGAAGTAGGTCACCAGCTTCGGCGAGAACGCCGACTTCTGGAGGCGGAGACCGCGATTGAGTTTCAGCGCTGCGCGAAAATCTTCGGCGGCGGCGTCCAGTCCGGCCTTGGGAGAACGCGAAAGCGTGGCCCGCGTGAACCGTGTGCAGCCGCGCAGCAAGAACCCTTCCGCCAACGCACGCCTGCCGAGAAGTTCGGTGAGCTGCGTGTCGGCGGAATCGAAATCGCCCCGAGCAAAGGCCCGGTACGCGGATTCCAGTCCGCCGCCGCTCGAGGCCGCGGCCGCGGGCACGGGCACGCTCAGGGCATCCAGCTCCTGCTGTTTCGCCGTCACGAATTGGACCGTGGCACTGATGGTCGCGGCGTCATGGTTCTTCTGCAGCCGCCGATCGAAGCTCGTCGCTTCGCGGACGGCGGCGCGCACGGCCTGCTGGTAGCGCGCATCGCCGCGGCGTTGATCTCCTGCGGTGGCCAGACGGCCGCGGAACTCCTGCAGCGCCACGCGGGCAGCGACGAGCGCCCCATCTTCAACGGCTTGCTGCGGTGGCGCAGCATGAGGTTGCGGCTTGGGCGCTTCGGCCACAGGAGCCGGCACCTGTTTCGGCGCTTCCGCCGGACGCTGCGTCTCGACCTGCACGCGAGTGACCTCGACCGGCGGTGCTGCCGGCCGCGGCTGCTGACGCGGAGGCTGCGCTGCGGGGCGTGCAGCTCTGGCGCGCTTCGCGGCCTCGGCCGCACTGGCGAAAAGATCGCGGGCCTGATTGGCGATGTCACCGGCCCGGCGATAGGCGCGCGCATCCGTCCCCGCGTTGTTGAACTGATCAACCGCTTCCGACAGTTTCTGTTTGCCGGCGCGATACGTGTCGCTGCGATCGCCCCTCGCAGCCAAGGCGTCCATCTGCGTCGACATGGCCCGGCTCACCGCAGCGTCGGCCGCTTTGCGAGGCTCGGCCACGGCGGTCTGGGCGCTGCGCTGTTTCTCGGCCTGTGCCCGCGCCACCCACTCGCGCATCCGGGCGTAGTAGTCGGTGTTCTGCACGACGCCCTGTTCCTCCGCGGTTCGCCATTCGCGAAGGGCCCCTTCGACATCGCCGAGGTTGAATTTCGCTATGCCGAGCCAGAAGTGCGGTACGTAGACGATCGTGTCGCGCCTGGTGCGCGCCGCGTTCGACTCGTTCGGCATCTCGGAGATCGACCGCTGCAGCGCTTCGGCCGCCGCGGAGTAGTTCTTCGCGTTGATCGCCTGCACGCCGCGCGCGTACGCCTCGTACCACTTCTCGGCAGCATGAGCCGGAATGGCCGCCAGCAGCAGCAGCGCGAAAACCAGTCGTCTCATCGTGACGCTCCGAAGCGCGGCAGCGGCGCGACAGCAGGATCCAAGAACTGAACCTGGACGAGCTGATCGCCTCCGGCCCGGAGATCGACGCTCTTCCTGATCGGCTTCGCAAAGGCCGGGTTCGCGAGCGTCACCTCGTAGCGGCCGGGAGGAAGATCGATCGGCGCCGGCGTGACCAGCGGCTCTTTGAGCTCGACCTGATCGCCGGTGTCGGCATTTCGGATTGCGGTCACATTCGCCCACGGAAAGGCATTGATCGCCAGATGGGCTGCTCGCGCCGGAACCGCGGCCGCCTGCGCCGGCGCGACCGTCGGCGCAGCGCGATTTCTCACCATCATGACCACGCCGAGCACGACGGCGAGAACTGCCGCGGCAGCCACGAACCACATGGCCTTCGGTTTCTCTGCCGGGACTCTGCTGTCCAGCGGTCGCGGCGCGAGATCGATGGCTGCGGCGCCGCTGTCGGTCCTGACGGTCGCACCTGAGTCCGTCTGCATGGTGGCGGCCGAGGAGGACACGGAGACGACGGTCGGCGCGTCGCCTGCGGCCCGTTGCGGCGGCACGATCCGCGTCGCCTCGTCCGTTACCTCGCTGGCGGCCGGGATCGACTGCGCGCCCGGCAAATCGGCCAGAGTCGGTATGATTTTTTCCAGTTCCGCCGCGAATTCGCGAGCGTTGGCGAATCGGTTCCTGCGATCCTTCTCGAGCGCCCGGAAGATCAGAGCCTCGAGGTCCGGCGCCGCCGGAACGGTGGCATTGACATCCCGCAGCGCGCGCGGCCGCTCCGAGGCGTGGAGCATCAGGTAACCGTGCGGCGTGTCCGCCTGGAACGGGGGAATCCCGGTCAGCATCTCGTACAGGACGATGCCGAACGAGTACAGATCGGCGCGGCCGTCGATGCGGTCTCCGGCGTCGAGCATGCCCAGTTGTTCGGGCGAGCAGTATTTCCACTTGCCGACGAACATGCCGGTCTTGGTCTTGTCGTCGCCTTCGTCTCCCCACTGCTTGGCGATTCCCAGATCGATGATCTTGACGTGCTCGTTGCCTTCGTCGTCGCGCGTGATCATCAGGTTCTCGGGACTGATGTCGCGGTGGATGATCCCGGCGCGGTGGATCGCATCGAGGCCCCTGAGCGCCTTCGCGGCGAGGGTGGCGGCATACCTCGGGGAGAGCGGCCCGCGCTCTTCGAGCATTTCGTGGAGGTTTGTCCCCTCGATGTACTCCCAGACCATGTAGCGCGTGCCGTCGTCGAGCGTGGAGAAGTCGAACAGGGTGGCGACGTTCGGATGCTGAATGCGGGTGGCCATCCGCGCTTCGCGCAGGAAACGATCGTGTGCGCCCTGCTCGTTCTTGATCGCGGCGCGCATCAACTTCACGACGCGGATCGAGTTCAAGTGCAGGTGCAGGACCTTGTAGACCTCGCCCATACCGCCGACGCCGAGCCGCGCCAGAATCTTGTACTTCCCGTCGATGGGCGTTTCGAGATATCGGCGCAGAAAGTCCGTTAACGGCTCGCCGCAAAACGGGCAGGCCTTGAACGCCGGATCGAGCTCCGATCTGCAGTGGATGCAGAAAAAGGACATGTGGTCGAGGTAACTATCGGTTCCTTGCTGTGCCGACGATTATAAGCTTGCCCCATGAAGGAAAAGACGATCACTGTGCACACATCCGCGCGTGAGCAGATCCTCATCATCACGGATCAGGTCCAACGGGCGCTGGCGGAGCTGACGAGCAGCGACGGCATCTGCACGGTCGTGGTGCCGCACACGACCTGCGCCATCTCCGTCAACGAGAACGCTGATCCCGACGTCCCGGCGGACATCGTCAAGGCTCTCCGGGCGATGATTCCGGACGTGCGCTTCGACCATTCCGAAGGGAATTCCGATGCTCACCTGCTGACGACGCTGATCGGAACCTCTCTCTCCTGGCCCTACCGAACCGGCCAGTTGGTCCTCGGCACCTGGCAGGGCCTCTATTTCATCGAGCTCGATGGACCGCGGGCGAGGAAGGTGACCGTTTACGTTAGCGAGTAGCGAGTAGGGAAGGCGAGCGGGTAGCGGGTAGGAGACATCGGGAGACTGCGCGCGGCGTCGGTTCCTGCACACCACCCGCCTGCTCGCGAACGTGGCTCCCCTACTCGCTACTCGCTACTCGCTACTCGCTTCGGAGACACCATGACCAACACCTACGACGTGATCATCATCGGCGGCGGCACGGCAGGGCTCGTGACCGCCTCGGGTTGTGCGCGCCTCGGGCGGCGCGTCGCGCTCATCGAACGACAGGCGCTCGGCGGAGACTGTCTCTGGACTGGCTGCGTTCCGACGAAAGCGCTCGTCGCGTCGGCGCGGCTAGCCCACCAGATGCGCAACGCAGCGGCATTCGGGTTCGATAACGTCGAGCCGAAGATCACCCCAGCGCGCATTCTCGAGTCGATGCGCGAGGCGCAGCGGATCATCGGCCGCCACGACGATCCCGAGAGATTCCGCAAGCTCGGCATCGACGTGATCGAGGGGGAGGCGCGCCTGCTCTCGACCAGCAGCGTGACCGTAGGCGGCCGAACGCTCGTCGCGAAGGATGTCGTCATCGCCACCGGGTCGCGAACCGCCGTCCCTCCGGTCGAGGGGCTCGAAGCAGCGGGGTTCGTCGATCACGCGACGTTCCTCGCCGGCGGCACGTTCCCGCGGTCGGTCGTCATCCTTGGCGGTGGTGCCATCGGGATCGAGTTCGCGCAGATGCTCCGCCGCTTCGGGTGCGAAGTCACGGTCGTGGAGATGCTCGAATCGATTCTTCCGAAAGAGGACGACGATGTGATCGCGCGCGTCCGCGACGTCCTCAGCGACGAGGGCGTCGCGTTCCGCACCGGCTCGCGAGTCAAGGCCGTGCGCATCGAAGAGGGGCGCAAAGTCGCCGAGATCGAGAACGCGCGCGGGCGGAGCGAGCGCATCGTCGCAGACGAGATCTTCGTCGCCTCCGGCCGCCGTGGGAACATCGGCAACCTCGGCCTCGAAGCGATCGGCGTCAGGACCGAACGGTCGTACGTCCTGGTCGATCGATATCTGCAGACGAGCGTCGGGCGCGTCTGGGCGTGTGGTGACGTTCACGGCGGCCTGCAGTTCACCCACGTGGCGTCATACGAAGCGGTGAAGCTCGTACGCAACATGCTCTTCCCGGGCAAGTCGGCCGTGCGCTACGACGACATACCGTGGGCGATCTACATCGATCCGGAGGTTGCCCGCGTCGGCAAGACGGAGCGCGAAGCGACCGAGGAGGTCGGGCCGGCGAACATCCGGACCTACAAGGTGGAGCTGATCGATGTCGATCGTGCCGTGGTCGACCGCTCGGCGAACGGCTTCGTCAAGTTCGTCTGCGACCGCAAGGGGAACATCCTCGGCGCTCACGCCGTCTGTCCGCACGCCTCCACGCTCATCGAAGAGGTCGTGGTGGCGCGAAAGAAGCGGATGCGCATCGGAGAGATTGCCCGGCTCGTTTCCGCCTACCCGTCTCTGGCCGACGGGGTGCAGAAGGCGGCCGCGCAGTATTACCAGGATCTCTCGTCGTCGACGCCAGGCGCACTCGCCAGACGCCTCGCCGCGTGGTCGCAGTGACAAACTCGTGAGAGCGAGTCACCGATGCCCGGCGGCCAGCGACCGGTAGTAGAGGAGGGGGCAGAGTCAACGGCCAACGCCCCCTCATCCGCCTTCGGCACCTTCTCCCCCGCTGTCGCGGAGGCGAAGGGTCTCGAATCTGAGCTCCTCGCGAGACACTCCCAACCGAGGCCCCTCGCCCGCTGAGACAGAAAAACGGGACCCGCCGTCGAGACGGTCGTCGGTCGTTGGAGGACCGGGGCTATGACAAGTCGCCCGACAGAAACGCCGCCTCCCCGACCGGAAGCACCGCTATCACGCCGGCATGTGACGAGTCGACGGCCGTGATGATATCTTTCAACGCCGTCCCCGTGCGGGCGCGCCTGTGTACGACAGGCCGGCGTAATCGGAACGCGTGAGCGCCGGCGCACCTGCACTTCGACTCGGAGGAATGATGAAACGTCTGCTGGTTGCCTCGTTCTCGATTCTCGCCCTCGCTGCATGCGCGCACACGCCGCGCGGTCCGATGGCTGTGGCCACACTGCAGCCGATCAGCGGATCGACAGCAAACGGCGCCGTACATTTCCAGGAGCTCGCTGACGGCAGCGTTCAGGTCGATGTCGATTTGAAGGGCGTGCCCGCCGGGGTTCACGGCTTTCACATCCACGACAAGGGAAGCTGCGCCGACAACGGGATGGCTGCCGGCGGTCACTTCAACCCGATGGCCCAGAGCCACGGCGCACCCGATGCCATGCCGCACCACGCCGGTGACTTCGGCAACGTCACGGCGAACGCGAACGGTGAGGTGCACGCGCAGTTCGTCACGAAGTCGGTCACGCTCAGCGCCGGAGCGGCGTCGGCTGTCGGTCACGCAGTGATCCTTCACGCGAATCCGGACGATCTCGTGACGCAGCCCACGGGCAACGCCGGCGGCCGCATCGCCTGTGGCATCGTCGAGCCGAGCGGGAAGATGTGACACCAGCACCCGGCCAGTTGCTCAGTTGCTGAGTTACTCAGTTACTCAGTTGTTCGTGCCGCGCAACCTCAGCAACTGAGCAACTGGCCGGGCGGGGGACCAATGGCAGGCCTGATGCACTGACCACGCGAGTCACCGGAGGCCAGTCATGAAGCATCTGCTACTCGTTCCGATCGTGCTCCTCGCCGCCTCCTGCACCAGCGGCGGTGGCGGCAGCGCACAATCGTCAGCCCAGCCGGGCCACGGTTCGATCACGATACAGATCGTGCCGAATCCGATCGTGGCGCAGCACCTCAGCGGCAGCATGTACAGCTTCCCATTCGACGCGGTGGTGCGGGAGACAGGTGGCCGGCCGGTGAACATCACTCGAGTGAGCGCGGACGTGAACGCGCTCGGCGGCATCCACGTGGCCTCGGAGAGTTACGAAGCAGCGCGCATCAGCAGCCTCGGCTACAGCACGCAGCTCGCCGCCAATGGCGAGCTGCGGTATCACTTCGCGCCGCAGAAGGCGGTCGCCGACGAGCGGCTTTTCAGCAGCGTGAGCGCGGTGCTGCGCGTCGACGCGCTGGACGACACCGGCACCCCGGCATCGGCCCAGACGGCCGTGACAGTGACGCGCTGAGCCGCTCAGAGCAGACCGTGCTCGCGCATCTTCCGCCAGAGCGTGGCGCGGCTGATGCCGAGCGAGCGGGCGGCCGCGTCGCGACGCCAACGGCTGGCCTCGAGCGAGGCGATGATACGCGAGCGCTCGTTGTCCGGCTCGTCGAGCGGATGCAGGACCAGCACGTACTTCACGTCGGTCAGCTGATCGCGATGTGCAACGTGCGGCGCCAGCCGTACGAAGACTCCGCGATCGCCGCGTGCGGTGTGCATCACGGCGCGCGTCTCGGCGCGATGGCCGAGGCGCAGTAACGCATCGACTTCCGCACCGAGCGCGGCGGCCAGGGGAACACCCGCAAGATCGCGGAGGTCGTCCGGTGCGTAGACGATTCGCATGTCGCCGTCGACGCAGAGCAGCACTTCGCCGATCGAATCAAAGAGGGCGCTTGCCGCGTCGAGAACGGCGCGGCGGTCGGTCTCGTACGTTAAGGTTGTCATGATTCTGCCGATTCTTTGGAGTGGATCAAATTGTTGCCGCATTAGCGGTCACAGAATGACGTGACACGTTATGACCGAAGTCATTCCGGAGCAGTTTGTGCAGACGTAGCCTAGGTCGACAATGGAAACACTCCGTGGAGTCGGCATTGAACGGGTCAAGGCGACGGTCTGGGGGGCATTTTTCACTGCGATCCTGGGCGTTCTGATCGTCGTCGGCTCCCGCAATCTCGACCATTTCGACGCCGCCCTGGTCGGTTATACGTTTGCAGTCCTGTTCGCCACTTTCGCCATCACCTACAGATACACAATGTGGCTGCAACGGTCGCCGACGGTGTTGTAGGGAGGCGTGGCTGGCAGGTGTTCTTCAAGCGCCGCTTCGCCGCCCGCAACGCCGGCCACTGGGTCCAGCGCGTTGTCGCGGACTTTGCCCTGAACCGCTTCATCGCCTACCGCGGCGGCTTTCGCTGGCTCGCCCACTGGCTGATCATGTGGGGTTGCGTCCTCGCGGCGGCCATCACGTTCCCGCAGGAGCAGCGAACAAGAAGGCTTTCGGGATCGACCGCTGCGCCAACCCGTGAGACGACATCCTCGGCGCCGAAGCCGTCTGGATCGCCGGGTCGAACACGGCCGAGTGCTCTCCGATCACGACGAATTACGTCTGGCAGGCGCGCGAGGCCGGCGGCAAGGTCATCGTTCAGGATCCGCGGATCACGCCGATCGCCAGGACGGCCGACATTTTTCTGCCCGTCAAGCCGGGGCGTGACGTCGCGCTGTTCAACGGCATCCTCCACCTGATGATCCAGAACGACTGGCTCGACCACGACTTCATCGAAAACCACACCTCCGGCTTCGATGCCGTTGCCGCCCACGTCAGGGACTGGACGCCGAAGCGGACGGCGGAGGTCACGGGCGTTGCCGAGAAGCAGATCCGCGCGGCGGCCGAGGTGTGGGGAACCAGGAGGAAGACGAAGGAGTGGTGGCGCAGGTCGAAGGCCGCGTCATCAAGATCAACAAGGCCGTGGAGGCGCCGGGCGACGCCACCCAGGACTGGCGCATCATCCAGGACATCGCCGCCGCGTTAGGGCGCAGTCACGGCATGACGTTCCAGAGTCCGCGCGAGATCTTCGACGAGCTGCGCGTCGCCTCGAAAGGCGGCATTGCCGATTACTTCGGGATCACGTACGAAAAGATCGAGGCCCAGAACGGAGTCTTCTGGCCATGAACTTTATGGTCCGTGATGCTGAGAAGCTGTGCAGAAATCGAATTCACCACAGAGGCACAGAGAGCACAGAGACTGTTCCTCCGCCTTTCTTTCTCTGTGTCCTCTGTGTCTCTGTCGTGAAAGAGAGGTTGGTATCGCCACGCTCCCGATTTCGGCACAGCCTCTCAGGATGACTGGGAAGACTGTGGTCCGCGATCCGCGGTCCGCGGTCCCCTACTCGCCACTCGCTGTCCCCAAGACATGACCTAAATCATGGTGCCGTCACTTCCCGCCGCGTAATCTGCGATCGGAGCGTTTGTCATGACAGAAGCTCACAAACCGACTGGGAATGCGCTGCAATTGACGCTGGCGACCGGCGCATTCGCGGTCTGCTTCGCCATCTTCGGATCCGTGTCGGCAATGATGCCGATCATCAAAAAGAACCTCCACCTCGACCCCGTGCAGGTCAGCGTCGCCCTCGCTCTGCCCGTCCTCCTCGGCAGCCTCGGCCGCATTCCACTCGGCATGATGGCCGACCGTTTCGGCGGCCGCGTCGTCTTCTCCGCGGTCATGGCCTGTTCGATCGTCCCGGCCGTTTTCATGGGCTGGCTCTCGAGCTACTCGCAGCTGCTCACGTTCGGATTTCTGATCGGCATCGCCCTGGCCAGCTTTTCGGTGGGCGTGTCGTTCGTCAGCCGGTGGTATCCGCCGGAGAGACAGGGAACGGCGCTCGGCATCTACGGCGCAGGGAACATCGGCCAGTCGCTGGCGGCCTTCGGAGCGCCGGTGGTGGCAGCGGCGTGGGGGTTCCGCTGGGGCTTCTGGCTTTTCGGCATCCTGACGTTGGTGTGGTTGCTCTTCTTCATTGCCAAAGCCGAGAATCCGGTCGGCACGCGTCCCAAGTCGTTCGCCGACACGATCGCTCCGTTGAAGGAGAAGAAGAGCTGGGTTCTGAGCCTCTACTACTTCCTCACCTTCGGCGGCTTCGTGGCAATGAGCGTTTACTTGCCGACGCTTCTCACCGACGTCTTCAGGCTCACGCCGCAGAATGCGGGCCTGCGCACGGCAGGATTCGTAGTTCTGGCGACGACTTTGCGGCCGGTCGGCGGAAAGCTCGCGGATCGGCTGGGCGGCAATCGCATCCTGTATTTCGTCTTCCCGCTCACGGCGGCGATGGCCCTTCTCCTGGCCGCCCCACCGCACATGATCACCTTCACGATCGGCGCGCTCGGAATGGCGGCTGCGATCGGGCTCGGCAACGGCGCAGTGTTCAAGCTGGTCCCGCAGTTCTTCCCCAACACCGTCGGCAGCGTCACCGGGCTGGTGGGCGCCGCCGGTGGGCTGGGCGGCTTCTTCCCGCCGCTGGTGCTCGGGATCATTCGGAAAGAGACCGGAACGTTCAGCGCCGGATTCGTCCTGCTCGCCGCATTTGCACTGTTTTGCCTGCTGGTGCTGTGGCTCAGCGGACGAAGTGAGAGTCGCGAGCGCGAATCACAGGTGGAGCGAATGGCCGCATAGCAATCGGACGGGCGAGCGAGACACGAAATCAGCGAAAGCTGCGGACGTGCTGCTCCGCGGCGGTAGTGGAGAGCGGACATTCCTGTCCGTCGGCTTACGAGCGGCCCTGGCTGGCGCAAGCAATCGGCGATGCACGGCCGCCCGGCGGCCGGACGCGAATGTCCGGCCGCTGCGGACAGGAATGTCCGCTCTCCACATACCGGTCACTCCAGGGTAATGGCCTTGAGGTCCTCGACCACCGGAATGAAGAATCCGCTCTTGTCGGTGAGGACGATGTTGTCCTTCTGCCAGCGGCTCATCAGACGGATCGCGGTCTCCAGCGTGGTCGCGATGAGGTCCGCGATCTCCTGACGGGAGAGCGTGAGCGGGACGAAGATGCCGGTGCCACGCGGCACGCCGACGCGATCGCCCAGCGTCAGAAAGAGACGGGCGGCGCGGTACTCCGCTGATCCGGTCATGTCCGCCATCCGCTTGTTGACCATCATCAGGCGATAGGTGAGCCCGGCCAGCATGCGGCGCATCATTTCCGGCCGGTGTTCGAGCAGCGAGAAGAACTCACGCTCGGGCATCGAAAGGATGCTCGACGGCTCGAGGGCCACCGCGCTGGCCGGGAAAGGCCGGCGCTCGAAGACGGCCACCGCCCCGACGGGCTCGCCAGGACCGAGGATCTCGAGAATGACGTCGCGACCGCCGGCGGACTTGACGATCTTGGCCCGCCCCAGCACGACGAAATGAATCCGGTCGGCGGGATCGCCCTCGTGGAAGATCGTCTCGCCTTTCTCGTATCCGCGCATCCGGCAAAGCGGTGCGAGCTCCTCGCGGTCCTCTTTGCGAACGGCGGAGAGAAGCGGAATGGAGTCAAAAGGGATGGGAATGGTCGATTCGATGGACATCAATACATTTAACCTCGACGGCAACCAGAATCATCCCTGCCGCCGACAGCAGCAATCTTGATTGCACAGAGCGGTCCCGCCCCTTGCGCGACGAAGAACCGGGCGGCGTATGCCGGACACAGCGCGAGAAACCGACGGATATCCGCCGTGCTTCATGACAAAAATCATGGTTGGCCTTCGTCACGCCCGGTACATTGCGTTGCAACGACGGAGGAAATCAATGGAAATCAACCCAGCAACCAAATCAGTCGGTGAGCTTGCGCTCGAAGTGCCCCACGCCATCTCGGTTTTCGAGAAGTGGCAGATCGACTACTGCTGCAAGGGCGGCCGGACGGTCGCCGAGGCATGCGACGCCGCCGGAGTCAACACGGCGGAACTACTGCAGGAGATCGGCGTCGGCCGCGGAGCCGCCGAGGAAGGGCGGCAGTGGCAGCAGGAAACGCTCGCCGCGCTGCAGAAATACATCGTCGAGACCCATCACGCCTTCACGCGCGACATTCTCGAGACGCTCGTGCACCTCGCCGACAAAGTGGCGATGCGTCACGGACCTCGCCACTCCGAGGTCATGACCGTTCAGAAAATCGTGCACGAGATCTACGATGACCTCATTCCGCACATGCTCAAGGAAGAGCAGGTTCTCTTCCCGTACATCGAACAGATGGAAGCAGCCATCGGCCGGGGCCAGGAACCGCCGACGCCCTTCTTCGGCACTGTTCAGAATCCCGTGCGCATGATGATGGCCGAGCACGATGCCGTCGGCGAGCTGCTCTCGAAACTGCGCGTGGAAACGAAAGAGTACGCGCTGCCGGAAGACGCCTGCCTCAGTTTCCGCGCCCTCTACGAGCGGCTCGGCGACATCGAGCAGGACCTGCACACGCACATCCATCTGGAGAACAACCTCCTTTTCCCGCGTGCGGCTTCGATGGAAGAGTCGGTTCGCCCGGTTCCGGCGTCGAGCAAGGGCAACGGCAATGGCCATGACCATGGAAAATGCGGCTGCGGTTGCAGTCACTGATCGATCCAATGCGCCTGCGGCGGGAGAGGGCGTGCGCCCTTCCCGCCCGGCGCTGCGACCTCTGATCGTTCCCACCGAGCATGGTGGCTGGGGATTTCTCTTCGAGCCGCTGGTGCTCGGCCTGGCCGTTGCGCCGTCGTGGGGCGGTGCCCTCATCGCCGTCGCGGCGATCTTCGCGTTCCTCAGCCGGCAGCCGCTGAAGCTCGCCATGCAGGACGCACTGCGCGGCAGGTCTTACGCACGCACCTGGTGGTGTCGCTTGTTCGCGGTGTCGATGCTCGCTGCCGCTGCGATCGCCATCGGCGCTGCCGTGATCGTCAGCGGATGGAAGCTGGCCATTCCCTTCGCGGCGGTCGCTCCGCTGGCGCTGGTGACGGTCGTCTTCGACGCGCACAACCGCAGCCGGACACTGCTGCCGGAGATCTGCGGAATCGTGGCCATGACCAGCACGGCCGCGGCGATTCCGATCGCAGGCGGCCGTTCGGTTCTGATGGCCTTCGCCGTCATGGCCCTCCTTCTGGCGCGCGGCATTCCGGCAATCCTCTACGTGCGAACGCTCATCAAGCGTGCGCATGGACAGACGGCGTCGGCGTTGCCGGCCATGGTTGCTCACGCCGTCGGGGCGGTCGCCGCGTACGCCATCGGGTCATTTGTCGCCGCAGCGGCTGTCATCGCGCTCCTGGCGCGCGCGGCGTACGGGCTGGCCTCGCCTGCCCCGCCGGCGAGGACGTTGGGCTGGCGCGAGATCGCATGGGGAACCGCGAGCGTGATCGCGTTCGCGGTGGCGATGAGGATGTAGGCGAAGCCGCGGAGTGCGGACGTCCTCGTCCGCGATGATCGGACGTCCTCGTCCGATCATTTTCTACTGCCGAGACACACCGCCGGACGAGACGTCCGGCGGCTGCGGACGTGGACGTCCGCACTCCTGACGAGCGACAAGGCCGAGCGCCGCACCGCGGTCTGCGGTCCGCGGTCCGCGGTCCGTCCCTCTACTCCACCCACCTCGCAATGAACAGGTTCATCTCGTGGCTGCCGATCTTGTCGCGACTGCTCGACCAGACCACGAACGTGCCGTCGGGGCTGAACACCGGGAAGCCGTCGAAGCCGGGTGAATTCGTGATCCGCTCCAGACCGGAACCGTCCTTGTTCACCATCCAGAGGTCGAAGTCGAACCCTTCCGACTTCACGTTCGAAGCGAAGATGATCCGCTTGCCGTCCGGCGTGAAATAGGGGCAGAAGTTTGCCGCGCCGTTGCTCGTGATCTGCCGCTGGTTCGTTCCGTCGGCGTTCATGACGAAGAGCTCCATGAGCAGCGGCTTGACCAGGTCCTTCGCCAACAGGCGGTTGTACTCGGCCAGAGCGTCACCGGTCGGGTGGTTTGCGCGCCAGACGATCTCCGTGCAGTCGGCGTTGTAGAACGCGCCGCCGTCGTAGCCGCGCTTGTCGGTGAGGCGCTTCACGTTGCCGGCCTCGTCCATCTCGTAGAGATCGAGGTCACCGTCGCGCATCGAGGTGAATACGGCTTTCCCTCCGCGATGGCACCATGTCATCTCGGCGTCGTATCCGGGAGTCGTGGTGATGCGCTTCGCATTCGACCCGTCCGGATTCGCCATGTAAATGTCGTATGTCGGGGAGACGGGCCAGACGTATCCCTCCGCATGCGACGGACGTGGCGGGCAATCCGGGCTCCCCCCCTCCGTCGACGCGTAGATGATCTTGTCGCCCTGCGGCCAGCGGTAGTAGCCGCACGTCGTCCGCCCCTTGCCGCTCGAGACCATCTTCGTCTCGCCGGTGCTGAGGTCCATCGTGAACTGCTGGTCACATCCGCCGGCGCTCGGCGGTGCCTGGAAGATCAGCTTCGTGCCGTCCGGGCTCCAGTACGCCTCGGCATTCTCGCCGCCGAACGTGAGCTGGCGGATGTCCTTCAGGTGCTTCTCGCCCTCGAACAGCTTCTCGAACGGCTTGCCGGCCTTGATCACGAAGTCCTTGCCGGGCCGGTTGTCGTAGAACGAGAGCTGCTTTTTCGCTTCGCCCTGGGGCCCGGCCGCTGCCGGCGGCATCGCCGGCTGCGCGGCCGCAGGAGGCATCGCCGGCTGTGCAGCTGCGGGAGGCATCTTCGGTTCCGCCACTGCGGGTTTCGCTTCCGCCGCTGCGGCTTTCGGCTCGGCAGCCGGAGGCGGCGTCGCGCGACGCGACCCGAGCGTCGCGCGCAACGTCATTCGCTCGCCGTTGCGGATCACGATGATGTCGACCGTGTCGCCCGGTTTGTGGTCCTGCAGCGCGTACGTCATGTCATACAGATTCTCGATGCGTGTGCCGCCGATGTCGACGATGCGGTCCTTGCCCTTGAGTCCCGCCTTGTCAGCGGGCCCGCCGCCTCGCACGTCGGAGATCAGCACGCCGCCACTGGTCTGTTCCATGGCGCTGTAGTCCGGAACGGTGCCGAGGTATGCGCCGTAGCCCCGGCTGTCGCCCTGCATGGCGGGAGCGGCGGAGACGCGCGCGTAGTGCGGTGAAGCTTCACCCTTCGCGAGCGCGTCGACGACGCCGTCAACGAGACCGACCACTCGCGCCGCCCCCGCGAAATTGATCGCGTCGGCAACGTCCTCGGGAGCGTGATACCGGTCGTGCGCGCCGGTGAAGAAGTGCAGCACCGGCACGTGCTCGGCGTAGAAGCTCGTCTGATCGGAAGGCCCGTAGCCGTCGCCCGTTTCGGTCACCTTGAGATTCGTCGCCGGAATCAGCTTGTCGAGGAGCGGCTTCCACTCCGCCGCGGATTCGGTGCCGTAGGCGATGACGCGGTCTTCGCGGAGCGCACCGATCATGTCGAGGTTCACCATCGCCACGACGCGATCGATCTTGAACGGCGCATGCTGGACGAAGTAGCCGGAGCCGGCGAGACCTCGCTCTTCGCCGGAGAAGAGCGCGAAAACGAGCGTGCGCCGGTCGGCGACGTTCTTCAGGTCCTTCGAGAGCTGCTCGGCAGCGGCCAGGACGCCGGCGGTCCCGGAGGCGTTGTCGTCCGCTCCAGGATGGATGGCCCGGACGTTCGGCTTGGTCGATCCTTCGCCGCCGTAACCGAGGTGGTCGTAGTGCGCACCGAGAACGACGATCTCGTCGGCGAGCTTGCCGCGGCCCGGGAGGATGCCGGCGAGGTTATCCGTCTGCGCGTACTCCGGTTTCACGTCGACGACGCCGGATGCTTTGGCGTTGAGAGCCTGCGATCGCGGCCGCAGGTCGCGGTCGACCGCGGTCTGAAACTCCATCAGATCGATGCCTGCCGGGCGAAGCCACGCCTGGGCGACCGAGGTCTTCACCTGGATCACCGGAATGCCGGCCGGACTCTCTGGTCCATCGTTCGCCAGGGGCGGGACTTTGTCCTTCCCTTCGTCCTGAACCGGCCCGGTGACGAAGACGACAGCGACGGCGCCGCGCTCGCGGGCCTGCAGGACCTTGTAGCGCATCGCCGACCAGCGGCTCGGTTTACGGCCGTCGAACGGCGAAGCTTCGTCCTTCTCCTGCGGCTCGTAGCGGAGCATCAGCGCCACTTTGCCCTTTAGGTCGACGCCTTCGAGCTCGCGGTAGCCGATCGGCGGCGCGTCGATGCCGTAGCCGACGAAGACGAGATCTCCGCTGAACGTGCCGGCGCTGGAGAACCCTAGCGGCGTCCAATCTCCGGCCGGCACACCGTCGAGGCGGTTGGCCGGTCCGGCGGTAACGCCGATCTTGACCGGGAACTGCTGCCGGAAACCGGTGGCAAATGCCGGCTTGAGATCGAGGCCGCGCAAGCGCTGCTCGATGTACGAGGCAGCGCGGCCGATGCCCTGGGTGCCGAGGCCGCGGCCTTCCATGTCTGGGGCCGCGAGTTTGCGGATGTCGCTCTCGATCCGTTTCTGGAGCTGAGCCGTATCGGCGAGGAGCGGCGCGCATACGAGCAACAGGGCCACGACCGTGCGAGTGAGTTTCATGCGAAGACCTCCGGGCGAAGTTCGGCGATCCTACCAAGAGGGCGTTGCGGGTCAATGTGACGCGTCGCGCGGTCGTTGATCAAGCAACCGGTGCCCCCAACCCCGGTGACCCGGTGACCAGGCGACCTGGTGACCCGGCAATCCACTCACGAATCCACTTCGCTTATCATTCGCCGCCATGGCCGGACCGATTACGCAATTCATCGAAACGCACTACCGCCACTTCAACGCTGCGGCGCTGAAGGCGGCGGCCGAGGATTACAACAAGCACCTCGCCAAAGGCGGGAGCATGCTGGTCACGCTCGCCGGCGCGATGTCGACCGCCGAGCTCGGGATCTCTCTCGCCGAGATGATTCGGCAGGGAAAAGTCCACGCCATCAGCTGCACCGGTGCGAACCTGGAGGAAGACATCTTCAACCTGGTCGCGCACGACTGCTACGAGCGCGTCCCGCACTATCGCTATCTCAGCGCGCTCGACGAGAAAGCGCTCCTCTACCGCCACATGAACCGCGTCACCGACACCTGCATCCCCGAAGGCGAAGCGATGCGGAGGATCGAGGCGGCCGTGCTCCGGCACTGGGTCGAGAAGGACAAGAAGGGCCAGCGCCTCTTCCCGCACGAGTTCATGTACGAGATCCTGCGCGACGGATCGATCAAAGAGTTCTATCAGATCGATCCGAAGCACTCCTGGATGATCGCCGCTGCCGAGAAGAACCTCCCCATGTTCGTTCCCGGATGGGAGGATTCCACCCTCGGCAACATGTACTCCGGCCACTGCATCGCCGGCGACGTGAAGAACGTGCACACGGTCCGCACCGGCATCGAGTACATGATCGAGCTCGCCGAGTACTACACGAAACTCTCGATGGCCTCGTCGATCGGTTTCTTCCAGATCGGCGGCGGCATCGCCGGCGACTTCCCGATCTGCGTCGTCCCGATGCTCCATCAGGACCTTCGGCGCACGGACGTGCCGCTGTGGGGATACTTCTGCCAGATCAGCGACTCGACGACGAGCTACGGCTCGTACTCAGGCGCCGTTCCGAACGAGAAGATCACCTGGGGCAAACTGGGCGTCGACACCCCGAGCCACATCATCGAGTCCGACGCCGCGATCGTGGCGCCGCTGGTGTTCGCGTTCGTGTTGGGGTGGTGAGGGCACCGAGTGCCTGAGTCCTGAGTGCCTGAGTCCTGAGTCCTGAGTCCTGAGTCCTGAGGATGTTACGTTGGGGTACTCACGCCGACGGCCGAGAACTCAACGCTCAGGATTCAGATCTCGGCGCGCTCAGGACTCACCTACTGCGGGACGAGCGGCACGCTGGAAGTATGCGCGTCGGCTGCTCCCTTTTTTCGCACCGTGACGTTCAGCGCCGACGTGCCCGCTTCGACGGGCTGGAGTTGCATGACGATCTTCGTTCCCGTCGTGCTTTTCACCTGTTTCACGAGCGTCGATTTCGTGCTGGTCTCCAGCGCCAAATCGTCCGGGGACGCGTTCTGCACGAACACGGCGAACGTCCGCGGCTCGCCCTTCGTCATCCGCACGGCGGCGCTCGGAATGAATGTCTCGCCGCCCACCTCGAACGGATAGGCGGAGTTGGTCCTGTCGTGAGAGCCGCCCCTCACCATCAGCCACCTGCCGGCCGGTTCGAAGAAAAACGGCTGCGAGACGGCCATGTCGCCAGGCTGCGGCACGACGATGTCGGCCGTTTGCGCACCCGCGGCTGTCAGCGGCCCGGTCAGGTCGGTTGCGTTCGGGTCGAAGCCGATGAGCTTCGTCGTGATGCCTGCGGCCTCGAGGCTCGTCTTCTCGACCTT